>NZ_JDWE01000076.1:0-13057 GCF_000685765.2 Frankia sp. BMG5.23 | reverse complement strand
CTGCCGCCATCACCCCCGTCCAAACCCCACCACCAACATCCACACCAACTTTCCGTCACGCTCCGCATATGCAAAAAGATCCAAAACAGGCTCTTACCCGCCCGGACCGAGCGCAGTCGTTTCAGTCCGCGCATCGGCCGGAGCCGGGCTTTCAGGCGGCCGTGGTCGGTTTCGATCCGGGTGTTCTCCCGGGCGGCGTCGGCGTGGCAGGACTCGGGAAGCAGCTCGTCGAGGAGTAGCGGGTAGACCGGCGTCTTGCCGGTGGTGACCTCGGCTGGCCGGCGGCCTTGGGCCAGTGCTCGAACGAAGAAGCGCCGGGCAGCGGCCTGGTCGCGGCGGGTGCTGGCCAGGACGTCGATGACCTGCCCGTACTGGTCGACCGCCCGGTACGGGTACGTCCAGCGGCCGGCGACCTTCACATAGGTCTCATCGACAAACCCCCTGTCCCCAGGCCGATGACGACACGCCCGGGCCGTCTCGGCCAGCAAGGGCGTGAAGCGCTGCACCCCGCGGTAGATCGTGACGTGGTCAACGTCGAGGCCACGTTCGGCGAGCAGTTCCTCGACATCCCGGTACGACAACGCGAACCGCAGGTACCACCGCACCGCCAGAATGATCACTTCCGGTGGGAACCGGAACCCCGCGAACTCCGACGCCGGAACCGGTGGACAGACACGACCTCGACGCATCAGCCGATCATGACTGATCAGGATTCGCGATGCCGGACTCCGCCGATGCGACAGTGTCACGCCATCTCGCGCACACACCCACCAGCCACTCAGGGTAGTTGACAGCACAGGGGCGTCAGCGCCGTCAGCGACCAGGCGGCTGCCGGGCAGGCTCGCTGGCTGCGGGCTCGTGCCGGTCTACCCTATGAAGTCCGCTACCGGAAGAAGCGGCGCCTGGTGCTGGACATGCTCGACCAGATGACGGGCGAATAGGGGCTGGGTAAGCTGCCTGATGCGGGGCTGGGTAAGCTTTCGGTGATCCTGACAGTTGACGTAAAGGCGGGATATCTTTCAACTGAGCGTTCAGCCAATCTTCCACATGATGTGTTTCTACCTGCTTGGCAGCATTCTTCAGGCGCTCGCGTCGATCTTCCTCCTCCAAGTTCAGCGCCGTGTAGAGAGCGCCCGCCATCTGATCGATACTAAAGGGATCCAACGTGACGGCATACTCGCTGAGTTCTTCGTAGACGCCTGCCTTCTCTGACAGGGCCAGCACGCCGCAGCGTTGCTTGCGCGCCGCGACCTCCTTGGCCAGCACCGCGACCTCCTTGGCCACCAGGTTCATACCGTCCGCAACAGGGTTAACCATGATCACATCGCAGATCGAGTACGCCGCGACTGCGAGTGGGAGATCCTCGACGTAGTGCAGATCGATGGGCTGCCACCCGTCCGGAGCGTACCGTGCGTTGATCTCGGCGACCTTATCATCGATCTTCTTGATGTAGTCGGCGTACGCGGGCACGTTCGTACGGCTCTTTTGCAGCAGTGCCAGAAAGCGGACCTTCCCGACCAGTTCAGGATGATTATCGAGCAGCTTGCCGAAGGCATCGAACCCGCGTACGGCGTTCTTGCTCGGGTCGGTGCGGTCCACCCGCAGGATGAGCTGAAGATCCTCCGTCTGGAATTTCTTCTCCAGTTCGGAGATGTGTTTCTGCACTTCCTGTGTGCGTTGGATCTCTTTCAACGCCTCCGGGTTCACTGAGATCGGGTAATGGCGGACCCGGACGGTGCGGCCGTCTACATGTACCTCCAGCGTGTCCGGATTATCCGGGTCCCTCTCGACCCTAACGCCGGGCAGCTCTTGGGCGCACAGCGCAAAGTTACGTGCGGCGCTGCGGGTCTGGAAGCCGACGATGTCGTTGCCGAGCAGGCCCCGAAACAGCCGCTCACGGATATCCTCCGGGAGGATATGCCACGCCTCTGGGCTCGGCCAGGGAATGTGGATAAAATGTGTGATCATGGTATCCGGGCACTGTTCCCGGACCCGTTCGGCCACCAGATAGAAGTGATAATCATGCAACATTACCAACGCCTTGCTGTCGCGCTTACGGACCTCGTCGATGACTGCATCGGCATAGACGCGGTTTACCTCGGCGTAGCCGCGCTCGAAGGCGTCGCGTGTCTCCTGCGTGATCTCAAGTTGCCAGTCGCCACTCTTGTAGAGTTCGTGCTGGATGAACCACAGGATCGGGTTCGACCACACCTCGTAGAATTTGTGGTAGGCCTCCTTGTCGGTGTCGACCATCCGCATATCGATCTTCGGGCCCTCGGGCTTGCCGTCGACAACACGCGGTTGTATAGGGATTAAGCCGTCCTTGTGACGGGCGGCGGCGGTGACGTCCGCGTCGGTCAACGCCCCGCAAACCCAGACGACCCCGTTCTCGCTGAGGCGTTCGGCGAGGCCGGACAGCGCCGACACGAGCCCACCGCTCCCGCGGTTAGTCTTCAGCTCCCCGGAACCGTCGCGGTAGTGACTCACCGGACCGCGATTGGACAACAACACCAGCGGCAGGTCGGTATCGGGCATGATTGTGCGGCCTCCTCAGTCGTTCGCGGAGGTGCCGGGACAGCTACCGGTTCCCGAACCTCCAGCGGCGCGACACCATCGGTGATCGCTTGATTGGAAAAGATGAACTCAGGGCGTTCGATCCTGCGGGTTCTTTTTGGTTCGGGTTTAGGTTCCTCGCCAGGTGGGGGTGGTCTCGCCCGTTACGCGCCTGGCTGTATTGTTGATCATTGCCAGGTGGATCATCGCTTCGGAGCGGGCGGGGTGGGTTTCGTAGTCACGGGCGAGACGTCGATGTGCGGTGATCCAGGCTGATGGGCCGGTCGCGCAGCGAGGTGCCAGCTTGAGCTGGTCCTTTTCCGCGCGGCCTCCCGCCGAACCGGACTTGATGGTTTCCCGATCATCCGGCTCCCAGTGACGCAGGACATCCAGCACCGTTGCGGCGCTCTGCATTACTCATACCTCCCGAGGCTGGGTTGTCCGATCACCTGGTCCCCTTCACCTTTCGGACCCAGGCCAGCCATCCGGCCCAGGAACCTCCCTCCAAGTCCCTCCCGGCTGAACCGGGGATACAACAGAGTGCCTCGCGGCGCACGGGGTGCGTTCGACGATCCACCTTTTCTCGAGAACCTCGAACGTGCGTTGGCCGGGTCGCTTCCGAACGATCAGAACGGTCTTCCAGAACGGTCTTCCTCAGGTACTGGCCCGCCCACTGGACGAACTGTCCGGCGAAGCCGCCATCGGCAAAGATCAGGGCGATCGCTGGCCTGCCCTCGCACTTCTCCTCGAAGACTATTCACAGCACACAGAAACAAGATCCAAAGCGAGTTCCTAGACAACCCTGGCTTCCGCGGAGTCGCTAACGGATGCACCCGTTAAATACTTTGTTAAATTGAGTTGGTCTCTGGCGGGTCGAGCTGGCGTGGTCGTAGCTGGTTTCGTACTCGGATGCGTCGAAGGGCATCACCGGTGGTGTCTGGAGGTGCAGCAGGTTCCACCCGTCGTTGGCGGCGAGCACGGTGAAGTCGGTGAGGCGGCCGAGACCCGGTAGTGCGTAGCGCACGTGCCTTCCCACGGGTGGGTGGATGCCGACAGCAGCAGGTGCGGACGACCGCCCAGGAAGGCGCGTACCCCTCAGGTCGCCGAGATCCGGAAGAACCCCGGGCGGCGTGCGTGTGGTCGCTGTGCGGGGGAAGCCCGGGTCGGCAGCCATGCGGGGGTGTCCGCATCGGACGTGTTCAGTGATACGCCGCGCACCAGCCTGATGCAAGCGCTTGCAAGCACCGTCGAGGTCGGCGTACCGTTCCCGACATGATCTAGGTCACCTGGTGGATGGGTCAGGTGGGGGTTCCGGCGGGTGCGTTGGGGACGAGGAGGAATCCGGGATGGGCAACAGCATCAAGAACGTGACCGCGTTAGCGGGCGCCTCCACGGCGACGGTGTCGCGGGCCGCTGCCGGGCGTCCCCGAAAGCGTCCGACTACGGGTCCGGGAGGCTGCCGCGTGGTGGGCTGTCACGGGGGCGCCGGGGCATCGACCCTCGCACGGCTGCTGGCGACCGGGTGGATGTCGTGTCCAGGTGCCGTATGTGCAGCGCTGGCGCTACCTCCGCTACCTCCGCTACCTCGAGGATCCGTTCGACGAGCCACCGCCAGCCAAGATCAGATCTGTGGTGGCGGACATTCGCGCCGCGCTGGCCGTGCCTGAACAGGAGGGACCTTTTCGTGCTGATCATCGCTCTGCAGTCGTTGGCCGCCATCGATCCGCTCGTGCCCAACCCGCGCCCCCAGGCACCCGAGGGGGTGCAAGAAACCGTGAACATGGTGGTGGGCTGGTTGAAGTACGGAGGGTTGGTCGCTGGTGTGGTTGGACTGCTCATCTGCGCGATCATGATGGCGCTCGGTCGTCGGAACCGCTCCCAGATGAGCGTGGAGGGCGCGGCCGGTGTGCCGTGGGCGCTCGCGGCGATGAGCCTGATCTTCCTGGCGGGGTCCTTCGTCTCGGCGTTCATCCAATGACGGGCCAGGGAGCCCGCCGGCCGATGGTCCTGGTCATCGCCGCCGTGGCGCTGGTCGGTGCCGGGGGCCTCGTCGGCATACGGCTCACCGGCGGCGACAAATCCTCCCGGCCGGCTGGCCCTGGGCACACCAGCACCAGCACCGTCGAGGCGGCCGGGCAGCCCAGCTTTGGGCTCGAATCGTCGCCCCCGGTGTCACCGCCCCCGGTGTCACCGCCCCCGGTGTCACCGCCCCCGGTGTCACCGCCCCCGAGGGCGGACGACGTTACGTTCTACGACTTTATCGGCGGTCTGCGGCTGCCACGGTCGGCCGCGGCAGGGCCGGCGCATCTCGACGGGTTCCTCGCATCGGGTTTTGCTCGCTCACGGATCGGCAGCGTGCTGGCCGCGATCAACATCGCCTACCGGACCGCCGGGACCCTTGGCGAGTCGGTGTGGCGGCCCACCATCGAACGGCAGGTCATCGGGGATAACCGCACCGCGCTGTTAGCCGCCGCCCAGCGCGAGGGGCGTCAAGACATGCCTGGCCCGGGGGAGCGGATCGCAGGATCAGACTCCCGGATCATCGGCTGGCAACTGGAGAGCTACTCCCAGGACACGGCGATGGTGCGTTACCTGCTCCTCCTGATCCAGGCGAAGGGCCAGCCCCTGCTGGCGGCAGTGCGGGTCGAAGTGCGCTGGGTCGACGATGACTGGAAGGTCGTCGCTCCGTCAGGCGGGGATTGGAGAAACGCCGGATCGCAGGTGACGGACACCGCAGGCTTCAGGATGCTCGCCCAGTTTTAAGGAGTCCGCCGTGTGTGTGCCTTTTGATGTGCTGTGCTATATCAAAGATGGAATCAAAGATCTTGCGAAAGAGATATTCAAAGAAATCTTCGCAGGTGATGTAGCCGAAGCAATCTTCGACATGTTCCTCGAGGTGGTCGCCGACAGGGTCGCCGACGCGGTCGGCTGGATGGTGAGGATGTCGACGTCCTGGTGGGTCAATGTGCCCTCCATCAACCTCAAGGGGGACGTTGCGACGATCGGGATGATCCGGGGTTTCCTGCTGCCGATCGTGGTGGTGATGTTGGTCGGCGGGCTGATGGTGCAGGGCATCCGGCTCGCGTTGGAGCGGCGGGTCAATCCGCTGGTCCGCGCCGGCCGCGGACTGATCACTTATGCGGTCGCCACCGGGGTTGGCACCACGCTGATCGCGGCCTTGGTCAATGCGGGGGATGCATTCTCCACCTGGGTGCTCAACACCAGCACGGATAACGAGTTCGCCGAGCGGATGACCAAGATCCTCACACTGACAGGCACGCACGGCGGTTATCTAGTGCTGATCCTGCTGGGTCTGCTGGCCTTCCTAGCCAGCTTCATCCAAGCGGTTCTCATGATCTTCCGGGATGGGGCGATTCCCATCCTGGTCGCTGCGCTGCAGCTCGCCGCCGCGGGGAAGATGACCTCGGTGACGGAAGGCTGGTTCCCCCGGGTCACCGGGTGGGCCGCCGCGCTGGTGTTCTACAAGCCGACCGCTGCCCTGGTCTACGCCACCGCGTTCACGCTGGCCGGCCACGGTGAGGACGCCCGCACCGTGTTCACCGGCTTCACCATGATCATTATGGCGGTGTTGGCGCTGCCGGCGCTGATGCGCCTGTTCAACTGGACCGTCGCCCAAGCCGGGCAGGACGGCGGAGACGGGCAGCTGCTGACATCCATCGGTTTCGCCTTGCAGGCGGCTGCGGGCCTGCGCGGCGCCAGGAGTGGGGCACCCGCGGGTGGCTGGCCAGCCCCCGCGCACGCCCGGTACATGCAATCCCTGGCGGAGGGTGAGCCACCGGCGGGTACCGGTGGAGGCGGGACACCGTCCGGAGCGGCCCTGACAGGCAGGCAACCGGCAGGCGGGCCGCCCGGTTCGCCCGGTTCGCCCGGTTCGCCCGGTACGGCCGCCGGTCCCCCGGGAGCGAGCGCGGCCCCTGAGGCTGTCCGCGGCGCGGGGCAGACCGCGGCCGCCAGGATGACCCCGCCGACAGGACCGTCGCCGATCGGAACCCAGGGTGGGGGTGAGGGGACATGACCGAGCCGACGCCGGTACGGACCTACGGTGGCTGGCGGCGGGCCCGCGGGCTGGGTCTGATGGGTCTGACCACCGGGCAGACGTTGGCCGCCCTGGGCATGTTCGCACTGGTGCTGCTGGCGGCCACGATCCGCCCACGGGCGCTGCTGGTGCTCGGCCCGCCGCTGGCGGTGCTGCTGGGAGTGACGGTGGCCCGCTGGGACGGGATCCCGCTGCTGCATGTCCTGGTGCAGCACGTCCGCTGGCGGTATGCGGTGCTGCGCGGCTGGAACCGGCGGGACGGCGGGGTGCTGGTGGCCCACCCTCGGGCCTGGCAGCTGCCCGGGGTGCTGGCCCCGATGGCCCTCGTCGACGTCGAGGACGGCGCCGGGGGCCGCTACGGGCTGGTCTGGGACCGCCGCACCGGCCTGCTGACCGCGACGATACGGGTGTCGGCCACCTCTACCTGGCTGGCCGGCTCGGACGCGGACACCTGGACGGCGTCCTGGGGCGGCTGGCTGGCCAGCCTCGGCTACCTGCCGGCGGTGCGCTGGGTCGCGGTCACTGTGGACACCGCACCAGACCCAGGCACGACCCTGCGCGACGCCCTCCTGGGCACGCTGGACCCTGCCGCACCCTCCGTGGCCCGGCAGCTCGTGCACGACCTGGTGGCCTCCCCGCACACTACGGCCGACGTCGACACCCGGGTGTCGATCACGTTCGATCCGCGGTTCGCGCCGACCCGACCAGCGAAGGTACTGGACGCGGCGGTGGAGTTCTCCCGCACCCTGATCGGGCTGGAATCGGCGCTGGGTGGCTGCGGGGTCACGGTGCTGGGCCGGGCCAGCGCGGCCGAGCTCGCTGGCGCCGTGCGGGTCGCGTTCGACCCGGCCAGGCGGGGAGAGGTCATCCGGCTGCTGGAAGGCAGCGCCCGCGGCGAGCGGAGGCTGCTGCGCTGGGCGGACGCCGGGCCGGTCGCCGCACGCGAAACCTGGGACGCCTACCGACACGACTCCGGACTGAGCACCTCCTGGGGCTGGCGGGAGGCCCCCCGCCAGCTGGTGCACTCCGATGTGCTGGCTCGCCTGCTCGCGCCAGGCCCCTGGCCGACACGGGTGACGATGCTCTACCGGCCCATGCTCGCCGGTGTCGCGGCCCGGACGTTGGAGACGGAGGTCAACGCCGCCACGTTCCGGGCGCTCTACCGGGCCCGCACTGGCCGGGACGCTACCGCCCGCGACAACGCGGACGCCGCCGCGGCGGCCCGGGCCGCCCGGGAAGAAGCCCAGGGCGCCGGCGTGGTGCTCATGTCGCTGTACGCCACGGTTACCGTCGACAGCAGCCGGCCCGAGGATCTCCCGAAGGCCGTCGCGGACCTGGAGGCCCGCGCCGACACCGCCAAGATCCGGCTGCGGCGGATGTACGGGGCGCAGGCGGCCGGGTTCGCCGTCACGCTGCCGTGCGGGATCTGCCCGCCGGCGCTCGCCACCCGGTGGCCGCACTGATGCCCCGGCTACTACCGGTACGCCGCAGCCCGGCCCCACCGACCCGGGCGCCGCTGCTGGCGCATGCCCCGGCGGTGATCCCGCCGGGGGAGACGATGCCCGCGGCCGCTGCCGAACCGCTTGCCCCGGCCTGGGGATGGAAGACACCCGGCGCCGGTCGGGCCGGGCATGTCGTCGTCGCACCGGAATATCAGGCGACCACGGTGCAGGCCGTTGGGCTGTTCCCGTTCGTCGCCGGCTCCGGCTCCCCGATCGCCGGGGTGCCCGTCGGCCGGCACATGCTGTGGGGGGAAACCGTCTGCCTGGACCCGCTGGCCTGGCTGCGCGCCGGTCTGGTCACCAACCCGGGGATGTTCATCCTCGGCCAGCCCGGGGTCGGCAAGAGCGCGTTGACCCACCGGCTGATCACCGGGATGGTCGCCACCGGCGTGCGCGCGCTGATCCTGGGGGACACCAAACCGGACTACGTCCGCCACATCGACGCGCTGGGCGGTCAGATCATCCGGGTGGGCCGCGGTATGGACCGGATCAACCCGCTGGACGCCGGTCCTCTGGGACAGGCGCTGACCCGGATGGATCCCGCCGATGCCGCGGCGCTGCGGTGGGAGGTCCGCGGCCGCCGCCTCGCGCTGCTGTTGGCGCTGATCCGCCTGGTGCGGGGCGGCCGGATCCTCAACATCGAGGAGGTCATCCTCGGCCGGGCGATCGACCTGCTCGACGAACGTTTGAAGGTGCCCCCGACCGTGCCGGATGTGCTGCGTGTCCTGGACGAGGGTCCCGACCAGTTACGCGCCGCGGCCCGTGCCGGCGATCTGGCCAGCTACGCCGAGAGGGTCGCCGGCCTGGTCGCATCCCTGGCCCTGCTGTGTGAAGGATCGCTGGCGGGGGTGTTCGACGGGCCCACCAGCCGGCCGATCGACCTAGATGCCCCGGCAGTCTCGGTGGACATCTCCCGGGTGGGCGCGGCCGGGGACACCCTGCTAGCCGCCGCGCTGCTGTGCACCTGGGCCTACGGACACGGCGCGGTCGACGGCGCCGCCGCGCTCGCCGACGTCGGCCTGGCCCCCCGGCGGCATTTCGTCGCGGTCATGGACGAGCTGTGGCGGGCGCTGCGCGGCGCCCCCGGTCTGGTCGAGCACGCCGACACGCTCACCCGGCTCAACCGGGCCCGCGGCATGGCCAGCCTCATGGTCACCCACTCGCTGGCCGACCTCGACGCGCTGGTCACCGAGGAGGACCGGGCCAAAGCACGCGGGTTTATCGACAGGGCCGCGATCACGGTGCTGGCCGGGCTCCCGCCGCGGGAACTGACCCGGGTACAGGAGATCACCCCGCTGACCGACGCCGAGGGAGAGATGGTCACGAGCTGGTCGGCACCGGACTCCTGGCAGTCGAGTCACCTGCACCCCGGCCGCGGTAAATACATGATCAAAACTGGGGGGAGGCTGGGGATCCCGGTGCAGATGACGCTTACCCCCGACGAGGTAACGCTGTACGACTCCGACCAGGCAATCCGCCGGGACCTCCGGTGAGCCGCCCGGGCGCCTGCCGGTATGAGGCTGCCCCCTGGGTGTTACTCGGCCTGTTGTGGATCTCCACCGTCGTGTTCGGGCTGGTATGGCTGACCGCCCGGCTGGCCGCTGCCGTCGGCGGCGGCCAGGTCGCCCCCCTGCCCGACATGGCCGGCTACCTGCTGCGCGGCCGCGCTGACCTGGCCTGGCCCGGGGTGGCCACCGGCTGGCTGATCGCCAGCGGGCTGCTGTGGATGTCGGCCGTTGGGGTCCTGGTCGTGCTCGTCACGCGCCGCTGGCGGCGTTGGACGTTCCGCCGCCACCGCGAAACCCGCTGGCGGCTCGCGTTGCCGTCGCTGGCCGGCCCGGACGACCTGGCCGCGTTGACCCCGGCCGGGGTGGCCAAGCGGGCCCGTAAGCTGTGCCCGTCGCTCGCTGCGCTCGACCGCCGCCGACTATCCCCGACGCAGACCGGCTGGCCGCTGGGCGATCTCGTGCCCACCGGCCCGCCGCTGCGCGGCACCTGGGAGGACGTCGCCCTGGCCGTGATGGCGCCGCGGGCCGGCAAGACCACCGGCCTGGCCGTGCCGATGATCCTCGATGCCCCCGGCGCGGCGGTCGCGACCAGCAACAAAGCCGACCTGTGGGCGGCCACCGCCTCCCTGCGCGCCGCCCACAGCCGGGTGTGGGTGTTCGATCCCCAACAGGTCGCCTACGCCGAGCAGACCTGGTGGTGGAATCCGCTGGCCGCCGTCGCCGGCGTCGAGGACGCAGACCGGCTCGCCGGGCATTTCCTCCAGGAGATCCGGGACAAGAACCGCGACTTCTGGTCCGCCGCCGCCGGTGACCTGCTTGCCAGCCTGCTGCTGGCCGCCGCCGTCTCGAAACGCACCCTCACCGACGTCTACGAGTGGCTCAACGACTCCGGCTCCCCGCTACCCGCCGAGCTGCTCGCAGCCGGCGGCTTCCCCACGGTCGCCGCCGGGCTGCGCGGCCGGCAAAGAGGCGCCCCTGAAACCCGTGAAGGCGTCTACGAAACCGCCAGGACGGCGGCGAAGTGCCTGCGCAACGCACGAATCCAACGCTGGGTCACCCCCGGTGCGGCCACCGTCGAACTGGACATGGCCGCGTTCGCCGCCAGCAACGACACCCTCTATCTGCTGTCCAAAGACGACGAAGGCGCGGCCAGCCCGCTGGTGGCCGCGCTGACCGACCAGGTGCTGCGCGCAGCGGTACGCCGCGCCGAATCTCGCGGCGGCCGGCTCGACCCACCGATGGTCACGGTCCTGGACGAGGCCGCGAACGTCTGCAAGATCCAGGACCTACCGGACCTGTACTCCCACCTCGGCTCCCGCGGGGTCGTCCCGCTGACCATCCTGCAGAGCTACCGCCAAGGCGTGCGGGTATGGGGGGAGCCCGGCATGGACGCGCTGTGGTCCGCCAGCACAATCAAGATCCTTGGGGCAGGTATCGACGACGCCCGCCTGGCCGAAGACGTCTCCCGGCTGGTGGGCGAGCACGAGGTGGACACCGAATCGGTCACCCGCAGCCGCCAGGGTGCGGGCCTGTCGGTGTCCGCCCGCCGACAACGCATCCTCGAACCCGGAGACATCCGGGCGATCCCCAAGGGGTGGGCGCTGCTGCTGGCCACCGGCGCCCGCGCCGCAGTGCTCGCGCTACGCCCCTGGTACACCGGCCCCCACCACGCCGAGATCGCCGCGGCGGTCGCGGAGGCCACCGCCGAGCTCACCGCCCGGGCCGGCGGCCACCACACCGCATCGGAGTCGATCGATGACCGCCCCGTCACCCACAGTTGACGATCTCGCCGTGCAGGTGGCCCGCCTGGAGAAGACCGTCTACGACCTCGCCGCCGCGGCAGCCGCGTCCACCGACGGCGCACTGCAGACGCCCGCTGACGCGCAGGCACCTGCTGCGCTGTGCTATCCGGACCTGCAGACCTGGGTCGCCGAGTTCTTCGCCCCGGTGTTCGCCCGGCCGCTCGGCGGCGAATGGCGGTGGTGCCCGCAGTGGTGGGACCACGTCGAGGCGGCCCTGCGGTTAGAAGCGTTGTGGCGCTCCTTCGAGCACCTGCGCCTGAACGGGCAGACCGGCATGGCTGTCTGGCTCCGTGACCATCTGGATCACCAGCTGCCCCGGCTGATGGCCCCCACCGGGCCGTTCGCCCGATGCTCACCCGACCGGCCCCACCGCCCGCACGAACCCGACCAGACCCTGCCTGTGATCCCACCCCCGCCCGGCTGGCCCCACGACGGATAGATCGTTCACCAGCCGCGCGCGAGGGTGCGGCCCGCCACTGGCGACGCGGTCGGGGTGAGCTTGGCCGTCGGCGGCGTGACGGGAGGGGACGGGGTAGGCCGGGTGGGGAACGCCGCACCGGTGATACGGCCCTGCTGGGTCGCACGGGCCTGCCGGCCAGGATCGGGCTGGGTGGGTGAACCGGGCGGGGCTGGTCGGATGATGCCATCGTCGATGATTTCCTTGGCCTGAGCGGTCCCGGCCGCGCTGTGCGGTGCCCTGTCGTGCCGCGGCTGGGGTTCGAGCGGCTCGGCCCGCTCCGTCAGCGCGGGCGTGCGCTGGGCAAGGAGGAACTGGGCGGCGAACAGCAGACAGGTGACGGTGTCGACCGCCTTCTGTTCGATCGCGCTGATGGCGTCGAGCAGCGGATCGGAGTAGGTCGTGGGCTGTTGGTCACTCATGTCCGGATCACTCCTCGGGTCGGTTGATGTCCTCCCCCCGCCTGGAGGGATCCGTCGCCCAATTCGGTCATGCGACGAGCGCGAAGGTGAGGGTGCTGAAGTGGGTGGTTCGTGTTCTCCCGGTCGGGGTGTCGGTCCACCAGGCGCCGAGGCGGATGATATTGATCGCGGTGGTGGCGAAAACGTGAGCGAGATGATTCTTGGGCAGGCCGTGGTAGCGGGAGTGGCGGATGCCCGCGGCCGCTGGTGCCTGTGGCCTGGTGCCTGTGGCCTGGTGCTCTCGATCCCGGCCCGGATATCGTAGCGCTGTTTCCAGACGTCGGTGGCCTGCTCGGTGCGGATGCGTTCGAGCAGGTGGTGCTGTTCTCGGGGACGCCCGGCAGCGTCACGCAACGCCCGCGCACCGTCGCCGTGGAGACGCCCGCTAACGCTCACGTAGCAGCTTGGTGGGCTGCTGCGGTGTGGGCGTGGCGGCGTCAGGCGCCGACGTGGATGTGGGACGCCCACTGTGACGGGGATCGCGGTGCGTAGTTGCGCTGGGCACGGGTGGCGTTGTGAACGGCCGCGGCCACGTCGCTACCGTCGGCTAGGAACCTGTAGATATTTTCCGCGAGGTCGACGGCGATCTGGTCGTTGATGGGCCACAGCGTGGCGATGACATGCCGGTAGCCGGCGAGCTGGAAGGCGGAGGCGAGGTGCATCGCCTCGTCGGAAAGCTCGCCGCCCGGGCGGGCGGTTTCGCACGCGGACAGGTAT
>NZ_JDWE01000075.1:0-13658 GCF_000685765.2 Frankia sp. BMG5.23 | reverse complement strand
GCCAGGTAAAACCCCCGACCGCCTCCAACCCCGGGTCACATTCGATACCGGCAGCCGCGAGAGCCTCGCGATACCCGCGCCGCCGATCCGCGGAAGCGGTGGAAAGCGCCGTCTCGCGATTATCTGATCCGTCCCCGGCCGCCTCACCCGAGATCAGCCCGATCCGCCGATGACCCAGATTGATCAGGTGCTGCACCGCCGTACGGGCACCGCCGACGTCATCGACCCGCACGCTGGGGAAACCGGGCACGCTCGCGCCGACCAGAACACCTGGTATGTTAAGCGCTTGTAGGGAGCGCATCTCCATCAGCGTGAGAGGTGGACACGGGACGAGTACCGCATCGACCCGCTTACGCAGCGGCAGCGCATCGAAGGGGCCCGAGTCGTCCCCGGGGTTGTACAGCAACAGATCCAGCCCGGCCTCCCGCAGCACCGCCTCGGCCCCCCTGAGGACCTGGAGGAAAACCCAGCCGGTCAGATCCGCGATCACCCCGATCGTGCGCGTGTGCCCGCTGGCCAGCCGGGACGCCTGCGGCGACGCCACGTACTCCAGCTGCGCGGCAGCCTCCCGCACCCGTCGTCGGGTGCTTTCGGCGACGTAGGGTAGTCCACGCAACGCCCGCGACACCGTCGCCGTGGAGACGCCCGCCAACGCGGCCACCTCCTCGATGCTGCCGCCCATCCCGGATTCCTCCTCAGCGCCCGACCTCCCGCCGGAACCCATCAGGCGGCCAATCCACCAGGCGGCCAATCCGTCAGGCGCCCGGCCCTACAGCGTTTGCAAGCGAGCCTACCTCAACGTGCGCAAGCGTTCACGAAACCGTTGATCTTCGGGGACTTCTTCCGGGTCCGTACATGGGGGGTCAGCTCGCCATGCCTGCCAAGGTTCGGGTGAGACACTCACACGGGTGCGGTTGGCTACCGGTCGGGGACAGCTCTCGGCCGTAGCAGGTTGTCGATGTAGTGCTCGCGGACGGCCCGGTGCGCGGGCGCACCGGGCCTGTCCAGCACAATGCTCGCGCGGCTTGTCCGGACAACTGCGCCGCCTGAAACACGCAAGGCTGCCTAGGCGAACATGGCAAACAGTTGTTCCCAACGAACCTGTTTCTCACGAACCACCCGGCGTAGCCACACCGCGAGCGGTTCGACAGCAACGGCGGCGGCCTGACCAGGCCCGCGTCGACGTCGTGTGGCGTGTGGGTGCAAGCGCCTGTCACCGGCGTACAAACCCTCGCCGTTTACCGTGCCTACACTTTGGATCACACTCGATTCGACAGGTGAGGTTCGACAGCACCCCCCACAGACCCCTGGAGGCCAGCGATGTTGGTGCCTTTCGGCGCACGTGATTTCCTTGATCGAGCGGTCACGGTGTATGGCAGACGTGTCGGTGTCGTGGACGAACCGGACCAGCCCGCCCAGCCGTGGCCGGACCTGACCTACGCCCGCCTGGGTGAGACCGCCCGTGCGCAGGCGGCGGGCCTGGACGCCTTAGGCGTGGGCCACGGTGAGCGCGTCGCGATCGTGTCGCATAACAGTGCCCGCCTGCTCGCGTCGTTCTTCGGTGTCAGCGGGTACGGCCGGGTGCTCGTCCCGGTGAACTTCCGTCTCTCGCCGGAGGAGGTCAGCTACATCGTCGAGCACTCCGGCTCCGAGGTGCTGCTCATCGACCCCGAGCTGGAGGAGAAGCTCTCCGGCGTGACCGCGAAGCAGAAGTTCGTGCTGGGCGCCGAGAGTGACGCCGAGCTCTACCGCTTCGACGCCGAGCCCACGCCGTGGGAGCCGGATGAGAACGCCACCGCCACGGTCAACTACACCAGCGGTACGACCGCGCGCCCCAAGGGCGTGCAGATCACCCACCGCAACATCTGGGTCAACGCGGTCACCTTCGCGCTGCACGCCGGTGTCACCGATCGCGACGTCTACCTGCACACGCTGCCGATGTTCCACGCCAATGGCTGGGGCATGCCGTTCGGCATGACCGGTCTCGGCGTCCAGCAGGTGGTGCTGCGCAAGATCGACGGCCCGGAGATCCTGCGCCGCGTGGAGCAGCACGGCGTCACCGTGATGTGCGCCGCGCCGGCTGTGGTCAACGCCGTGCTCGACGCCGTCCGGGACTGGGACGGCGAGGTCCCCGGCCGCGACCGCGTGCGGGTCATCTGCGCGGGTGCTCCGCCGCCCACCAAGACGGTCCAACGGGTCGAGGAGGAGCTCGGCTGGGAGTTCATCCAGATTTACGGCCTCACCGAGACCTCGCCGCTGCTCACGATCAACCGTTCCCGCGTGGAGTGGGACGACCTGCCGCCCGAGGATCGCGCGGGCAAGCTCGTCCGTGCGGGTGCGCCCGCTCTGGGTGTCACGCTCAAGCTCTCAGACTCCGGTGAGGTGCTGGCTCGCTCCAACGTGATCTTGGCGGGCTACTGGGAGCGGCCGCAGGAGTCGGCCGGGGCCCTGGCGGGCGGCTGGTTCCACACCGGTGACGGCGGCGTGATCGACGACGAGGGCTACCTGACGATCAGTGACCGCAAGAAGGATGTGATCATTACCGGCGGTGAGAACGTCTCGTCGATCCAGGTCGAGGACTGCCTGTTCGGCCACCCGGCAGTGGCCGAGGTCGCGGTGATCGGCGTGCCCGACGAGAAGTGGGGTGAGGCGATCAAAGCGCTGGTCGTGCTCGCCGAGGGCCGGACGGCGACCGAGGCGGAGCTGATCAAGCACTGCAAGGAGCGGCTCGCCTCCTACAAGGCGCCCACCTCGGTGGAGTTCCGCGACCAGCTTGCCCGCACCGCCACCGGCAAGCTGCAGAAGTTCAAGCTGCGCGCCCCGTACTGGGAGGGCCACGAGCGCCAGGTCGACTGATCCGACCGGAGCGGATCCGTCCCGTGGACGGCACCCGAGGCACCGCGCCGACCGATCCGGCACCTTACCGGTACTCTACATAGAGTGACGAATGTGGTGCGTATGGTGAGTGTGAATCGGATGCCCGGTGCGGGGGACTGTGATAAAACCTAGATGCACAATTCAAGATTATCGGATGGGCTAATATCGGGCTACCGGGCGATTCCTGTGATCGGGCGGTTGCGACAGGTGGAGACCCTTGGTATGGGGGTGCGGGGGTCGCGCGGACGGAGGACGAAGCCTCGGTTCCGCGTCGATGTCCCTGTCCGCCGGGTGTTCGTCCGTTCATCGAAATCCGGCCTGTGAGAGATGTGGGGTAGTGGTGTCGCTGCGTTCGCGCCGGTCGTGTCTGGCCGTTCCCGGCTCGTCGCCGAAGATGCTGGGCAAGGCCCAGGGGTTGCCGGCCGATCAGGTGTTCTGTGACCTGGAGGACTCGGTCGCTCCTGGCGCGAAGGAGTCGGCGCGGGCGAACGTGGTCGCGGCGCTGAACGAGGGCGCCTGGGCGGGGAAGACCCGGGTGGTGCGGGTCAACGACCTGACCACGCGCTGGACCTACCGCGACGTGATCGAGGTAGTGGAGGGCGCGGGGGCGAACCTGGACTGCGTGATGCTGCCGAAGGTGCAGTCGGCGGAGCAGGTGGCGTGGCTGGACCTGCTGCTCACCCAGATCGAGAAGGTCATGGGGTTCGAGGTGGGCCGGATCGGGATCGAGGCGCAGATCGAGAATGCGCTGGGGCTGTCGAACGTCAAGGAGATCGCGTTCGCGAGCCCGCGGATCGAGACGATCATCTTCGGCCCGGCGGATTTCATGGCGTCGGTGAACATGCCGTCGCTGGTGGTGGGAGCACTCAGTCCGGACTATCCGGGTGACCCATTTCACTACGTGCTGTTCAAGATTCTCGAGGCCGCGCGCGCCCGCGGGGTGCAGGCGATCGACGGGCCGTTTCTGCAGATCCGTGATGTGGACGGATTCCGGGCGGTGGCGGGCAGGTCCGCGGCGCTCGGGTTCGACGGCAAGTGGGTGCTGCACCCGGGCCAGATCGAGGCGGCCAACGAGATCTACGCGCCCCGGCAGGCCGACTATGACCATGCCGAGCTGATCCTGGAGGCCTATGCCTGGCACACCTCGGCCGCGGGCGGTCTGACCGGTGCGGTGATGCTCGGCGACGAGATGATCGACGAGGCGAGCCGGAAGATGGCCGAGGTCGTCGCGGGCAAGGGCCGCGCCGCGGGGATGCAGCGTACGGTGAAGTTCGAACCACCGGTCGGCTGAATCCGTCCGAGTCGGGGCGGATCGGCGCGCCGGCACCCGGCGCGTGGCCATGATGAAACCATCCCGCTGCCTGAGTGCGTTTCTGCTCTCCCCTCAGGCATCGGGGGCAGCGACAGGAGCGGAACATGGGCAGGATCGCGCAGACCGACGGTCTGACCGAAGTGCAGCGGGACATCCTTGCGGCGGTACGGACCTTCGTCGACAAGGAGATTCTTCCCCATGCGAACGACCTCGAGCATCGGGATGAGTATCCCGAGGACATCATCGAGGCGATGAAGGAGATGGGCCTGTTCGGCATCACCATCCCGGAGGAGTACGGCGGGCTCGGCGAGTCCCTGCTGACCTACGCGCTCGTCGTGGAGGAGATCGCCCGCGGCTGGATGAGTGTCTCCGGGGTCATCAACACCCACTTCATCGTCGCCTACCTGATCCTCCAGCACGGCTCGGAGGAGCAGAAACGGCGGCTGCTCCCGGTCATGGCCACCGGCGAGCTCCGCGGGGCGTTCTCGATGAGCGAACCGGGCTGTGGCTCCGACGTTTCCGCGATCACCACCCGGGCCGACCGGGACGGCGATGAATACGTGCTCAACGGCCAGAAGATGTGGCTGACGAACGGCGCCCGCGCCGGCGTCGTCGCCACCCTGGTCAAGACCGACGAGGGTGCCCAGTCGGTCTACCGGAACATGACGACGTTTCTCCTGGAGAAGGAACCTGGGTTCCGGACACACGGCGGGATCACCATCCCGGGAAAGCTGGAGAAACTCGGGTACAAGGGGGTCGAGACCACCGAGATGGTGCTGGCCGACCATCGGGTGCCCGCGTCGGCGATCCTCGGCGGCGAGGCCGGCCGGGGCCAGGGCTTCTACCAGATGATGGACGGCGTGGAGGTCGGCCGGGTCAACGTCGCCGCGCGGGCCTGCGGGATCATGATCCGGGCGTTTGAGCTGGGTATCGCCTACGCTCAGCAGCGGCGGACGTTCGGCCGGCCCATCGCGGAGCATCAGGCCATCGCGTTCAAGCTCGCCGAGATGGCGACCAAGGTGGAGGCCGGGCATCTGATGATGGTCAGCGCCGCCCGCAGGAAGGACGACGGGCAGCGCAACGACGTCGAGGCCGGGATGGCCAAGTACCTTGCCAGCGAGTACTGCCACGAGGTGACGACCGAGGCTTTCCGGATCCACGGCGGCTACGGCTACTCCAAGGAGTACGAGATCGAGCGCCTGTACCGGGAGGCCCCCTTCATGCTCATCGGAGAGGGGACCTCCGAGGTACAGAAGCGCATCATCAGCCGGGCATTGCTGAAGGAGTACCAGCTTCCGGGCTGAGGGGCCGGTGCGTCTCTGACGAGTTGAGTATGCTGTGATCAGGTGAGGGAGTTCCAAATGCAGTTCGGGCGTTACTTCGAGGAGTTCGAGGTAGGTGCGGTTTACAAGCACTGGCCGGGCAAGACGGTCACCGAGTACGACGACCATCTCTTCTGCCTGCTCACGATGAACCATCATCCGTTGCACCTGGACTCTCATTTCGCCGAGGAGACCACTCAGTTCAAACGGAACGTCGTCGTCGGGAACTACGTTTACTCCCTGCTGCTGGGAATGTCGGTGGCCGACGTATCCGGGAAGGCGATCGCCAACCTGGAAGTCGAGTCGCTACGGCACGTGAAGCCGGTGTTCCACGGTGACACGATCTACGGCGAGTCCACCGTCCTGGACAAGGTCGAGTCGAAGAGCAAGGACGACCGCGGGATCGTCACCGTCGAAACCCGCGGTTACAACCAGGACGGCGTCCTTGTCTGCATCTACCGCCGCAAGGTCATGGTGCCCAAGCGGGCCTACGGCGAGGCACGCGGCGGCGAGCAGCCTGGCCGGCCGGAACCCCGGACGGAAGGCTGAGATGGCGGGCGCGGGCCGGGCGGAGCCGAAGCGGGACCGTCCGTGGATCATCCGCACCTATGCCGGGCATTCGAGCCCGGCCGAGAGTAACGCGCTGTATCGGCGCAATCTGGCCAAGGGGCAGACCGGGTTGTCGGTGGCGTTCGATCTGCCCACGCAGACGGGCTATGACCCCGATCACGCCCTTGCCCGTGGCGAGGTGGGCAGGGTAGGGGTGCCGATCGCGCATCTCGGTGACATGCGGCGGTTGTTCGACGGGATTCCGCTGGCGCGGATGAACACGTCGATGACGATCAACGCCACCGCGATGTGGCTGCTGGCGTTGTACCAGGTGGTCGCGGAGGAGCAGGGGGCCGATCCGGCGGAGCTGGCCGGGACGACCCAGAACGACATCATCAAGGAGTATCTGTCGCGGGGGACCTATGTCTTCCCGCCGGGTCCGTCGCTGCGCCTGATCACCGACCTGATCGCCTACACGGTGGCCGAGTTGCCCCGCTGGAACCCGATCAACATCTGCAGTTATCACCTGCAGGAGGCCGGGGCCACGCCGGTTCAGGAACTGGCCTATTCCATGTGCACGGCGATCGCGGTGCTCGATGCCGTGGCCGCCGCGCGGGGGATCCCGGTGGGCCGGGCTGACGCGGGCCGGGCTGGCGCGGTCCGGGCTGGCGCGGACCGCGGGGAGCTGGAGCGGGCGGATTCGGAGTGGATGGGTGAGGTGTGTGGTCGGATCTCCTTCTTCGTCAACGCCGGAGAGCGTTTCGTGGAGGAGATGTGCAAGATGCGGGCGTTCACGGCGTTGTGGGATGAGCTGCTGACCTCCCGGTACGGGGTTCGGGAGCCGGCGCAGCGCCGGTTCCGGTACGGGGTGCAGGTCAACTCGCTGGGGCTGACCGAGGCCCAGCCGGAGAACAACATCATCCGAATTGTGCTGGAGGCGCTGGGGGTAACCCTGTCGAAGGACGCGCGGTGTCGGGCGTTGCAGCTGCCGGCCTGGAACGAGGCGCTGGGCCTGCCCCGGCCGTGGGACCAGCAGTGGTCGCTGCGCATTCAGCAGATCCTCGCTCATGAGACCGATCTGCTGGAGTATGACGATCTGTTCGCCGGTTCGGTCGTGGTGGAGAAGCGGGTCGATCAGCTCGTGGCCGCGGCCAGGGCGGAGATCGACCGGGTTCAGGAGATGGGGGGCGCCGTCGCCGCGGTCGAGAGCGGCTATATGAAGTCGCAGCTGGTGACGTCCCAGGCGGCGCGGCGGGCTCGCATCGAGAGCGGTGAGGATGTTGTCGTCGGGGTGAACCGGTTCACCGAGACCGAGCCGAATCCGCTGCTCGCCGATCTTTCCGCCGCGATCCAGACGGTCGATCCGGCGCTGGAGGAGGCGACCCGCGCGGAGCTGGCGGCCTGGCGGGCCGCCCGCGACGACCGGGCGGTGACGGAGGCGCTGCTCGGCCTGCGGACGGCGGCCGGGACGGACGCGAACCTGGTTCCCGCCACGCTGGCCTGCGCCCGGGCCGGGGTCACGACGGGGGAGTGGGGGGACACGCTGCGGGAGGTGTTCGGGGAGTACCGGGCACCGACGGGGGTCGGCGAGGCCACCGTCGCCGGTGGTGGCGGGGCCGCCCTCGACGAGCTGCGGGCCCGGGTGGCGCGCACGGGGTCCGAGCTGGGCCGTCCGGTGAAGATGCTGGTCGGTAAGCCCGGTCTCGACGGGCATTCCAACGGCGCCGAGCAGATCGCGCTGCGGGCCCGTGACGCCGGTTTCGAGGTCGTCTACCAGGGGATCCGGCTGACGCCGGCGCAGATCGTGGCCGGGGCCGTCGAGGAGGACGTGCACGTCGTCGGGCTGTCGGTGCTCTCCGGTTCCCATCTCGACCTGGTGCCCCAGGTGCTGACGGGGCTGGGGGCGGCCGGGGCGGGTGAGATCCCCGTCATCGTGGGCGGCATCATCCCCGCGGCGGACGCGGACGAGCTCGCCCGACTCGGGGTGGCCGCGGTGTTCACGCCCAAGGACTACGAGCTCACCGCCATCATCCGGGGCATCCTCGACGTCGTACGGGCCGCCAACAAGCTCGATCAGTGAGCTCGATCAGTGAGCTCGATCACCGAGCTCGATTGGTGAGCTCGATTAGTGAGGTGGCCGTGACGGTTGGGGATGGTACCCGGGTGGGCTCGTCGATCGAGTCGGTGACCGAACTCGTCACCGCCGCCGTCGCGGGCAACCGCCGCGCGGTGGCGAGGCTCATCTCCATGGTCGAGGACGGTTCGCCGTACCTGCAGCGAACCGAGCAGCTGCTGATGCCTCGCACCGGGGGCGCGCAGGTGATCGGCCTCACCGGGGCGCCGGGGGTCGGCAAGTCCACCTCCACCTCCGCGCTGGTGGGCGCCTATCGGGCTGCGGGCCGGCGGGTCGGCGTGCTGGCCGTCGACCCCTCGTCCCCGTTCACCGGCGGCGCGCTGCTCGGCGACCGGATCCGGATGGTCGAGCACGCCACCGATCCGGGCGTCTTCATCCGCTCGCTGGCGACGCGCGGAAGTCTCGGCGGCCTGTCGACCGCCACGCCCCAGGCCCTGCGGGTTCTCGACGCCGTCGGGTTCGACGTCGTCCTGATCGAGACCGTCGGGGTGGGACAGGCCGAGGTGGACATCGCCGCCCTGGCGGACACCACGCTCGTCCTGGTCGCCCCAGGGATGGGGGACGGCGTCCAGGCCGCCAAGGCGGGCGTTCTGGAGATCGCCGACGTGCTGGTGGTCAACAAGGCCGACCGGCCGGGTGCGGACCGGACGGTCAACGAGCTCACCGCCATGCTCCGGATGGGCGGTGCCGGCCGCGGGGAGGACGACCGGCGTCCGCAGGTCGTGCGGACGGTCGCCGCCACCGGGCAGGGGGTGGCCGAGCTCGTCGAATCGATCGAGGCCCATCGGGACTGGCTGCTGCGCACGGGGCAGCTGCAGCGCCGACGGCGTCGGCGCGCGGTCGACGAGATCTCGCGGATCGCCTTCGCCCGGCTGCGGGAGCGGATCGGGGACCTGCGGCCCGGAGCCGCGATCGACCAGCTCGCCGACGAGGTCGTCGCCGGCGGACTCGACCCCCACACCGCGGCCGATCGTCTCCTCGACGAGGCACTCGCCGCTCAGGCCGCCGTTGGCCTGGCCGCCGGTCACACCGGTGCGGTGAAACCGACCAGGTAACCGCGGTCGTGGCAGCAGCGGCAGGGGTCGATCACCAGCACGGTCCGGACCTGACCGGCCCGGAAGCCCGCCACATGAGACACCGTGCGGCATCGACCATGGCAGGTCGGGCAAATGGTGTTCGGCTTGGCGTCCACGTGACGGTACCTTCCCGGGATGACGGGACATAACCTCGGGGCGGCCTCCGTACCTCGGGGCACCCCCGTACCTCGGGGCACGCGGTGTCGGGCGAGTTCACGTTCTCGGGTCGAAGGCCGAGACGGCGGCCAGCTGCTCGAACAGCGCGCGTTCCCGGGCGGTCAGGGCCGGCGGCACCGCCACGCGCACCTCGGCGTGCAGGTCGCCGGGCGGGCCGGTGGGGTTGGGTAGGCCGGCGCCGCGTAGGCGCAGCCGCCGGCCGCTGGACGATCCTGCCGGGACGCGCACCTTGATCTCGCCGCCGGGGGTGGTGACCGGGACCCGGGCGCCCAGGGCGGCCTCCCAGGGGGTGACCGGCAGCGGGACGTTGATGTCTCGTCCGGACAGCCGGTAATACGGATGCGGCGCGATCTTCACGTGTAGGTAGAGGTCGCCGGGCTGGCCGTGCCTGCTGCCGCGGCCGCCTTGGCCGGCCAGCCGGACGCGCTGGCCTTCGACCACCCCCCGCGGGATGGTGACCTGGTAGCTGCGTGGGCTCCCGCCGGGGCCGGCGAGGGTGATCTGACGCCGCCCGCCCCGGTAGGCCTCCTCGACGGTCAGCTCGAGCTCGGCTTCCTGGTCGGCGCCGGGGATCGGCCCGGTCGCGCCGTGGGCCCCGAACAGATCACCGAAGATGCTCCCGCCGAGGCCCGCGCCACCGGGGCCGGCGCGTCCGAAACCCCTGTCGGCGAAGTCTGCGAAGTCGGTGCCATCGGCGAAGTCGGCGCCGCCGAAGCTCGGTTCGGCCCGGACCCGGCCGGTGCGGCTCCAGCCCCGGCCGGCCTGGCCGAAGTCCGGCCCGGCGGTCACCCGTCCGTCGTAGTCCTCGGGGATGCGCCGGAAGTCCGCGCCGAACCGGTCGTAGCGCGCCCGCGTCTTCGGGTCGGACAGCACGCGGTACGCCTCACCGATCTCCTTGAACCGCTCCTCCGCCTCCGGGCCGCGGTTGACGTCGGGGTGGTAACGGCGGGCGAGGCGGCGGTAGGCCTGCTGGATCTCCTCGGCGCTCGCGCCCCGGCCGACACCGAGAAGCTGGTAGTAGTCCTGGGCCACGGCCGGTCACTCCGCGGGCCCGCCGGTGCCGCCCGGGTCCGGGCCGATCTCGCCTGGTTGCCGGGCGCCGCCGGGCGGTTCGCCCGGAGGGCGGCTGACGGCGACTCCGGCGGGGCGTAGCTGCCGTCCGGTGTCGCCGTAGCCGGGGCGGATCACGGCCACCACCGTGCCGGCTGGGACGTTCGGTTCCTCGACGGCGGCCAGCGCCTCGTGCCGGGTCGGATCGAACGGCACCCCGACCTCGTCGTGGCGCGGGTAGCCGAGCCGGGCCAGCACGTCCACGGCCTGGTCCCGGACCGTCCGGACACCCGCCACGAGCGAGGTGGGGTCGGCGTCGGCGTGGGTGAGCGCGAGGTCGAGATGGTCGAGGACCGGCAGCCAGGCGGCCGCCGCGTGGGCCCGTTCGGCCGCCCGATCCCGCTCCAGCTCCCGGACGGTCCGTTTACGCAGGTTGTCCAGGTCGGCGGCGGCCCGCCGCCACCGGTCGGTCAGCTTGTCCACCTGCATGGCGAGCGCCACACTGTCCAGGACCGTCTCGGTCGGGAGATCGTCCGCGCCGACGGGGCCGGCGTGGGCGGTGGCCTCTCCGCTACTCCGGTCCACGGTCTGGTCGGTGGTCTGGTCGGCGCCGTGGCCGGTCCGGTCTGGGCGCTGTTCGCGCGGCATGTCGTTCGCCATCATGGGTCGGTCTCGGTTGGCATGGGTCAGCCCCGGTCGAACTCGGCGTCTACCACGTCGTCGCCGTCAGGGCTGCCGCCGCCAGGGGTGCCGCCGCCAGGTGGTGGCTGTGGGCCGCCCGGGGCGGTGTCGGTCGGGCTGCCGCCGGTTCCCTCGGTGGGGGCGGCCTGGCCGGTTCGGGCGGCGGCCAGGCCGTGGTAGATCTGTTGGAGATCCGAGGTCAGGGCGCGGACCCGGTCCACCGGAGCCTCCTCTTTGATGGCCTGGCGGGCGTCGGCGACCAGCAGGTCGGCGCGGGCCTTCTCGTGGGGCGGGGCGGCGTCACCGAGTTCGGCCAGCAGCCGTTCGACGCGGTAGGCGACCGAGTCCAGCTCGTTGCGGGCGTCGATTGCGGCGCGTAGCGCCTGGTCGGTGGTGCGGTTACGCTCCGCCTCGGTGATCATCCGTTCGACCTCCTCCTTGGGGAGGTTGGAGGTCTCACTGATCGTGATCGACTGCTGGGCTCCGGTGTCCTTGTCGCGGGCGGTGACGTTGAGGATGCCGTTGGCGTCGATGTCGAAGGTGACCTCGACCTGCGGTTCGCCGCGGGGCGCCGGGCGGATGTTTTCCAGGCGGAAGCGGCCGAGTACCCGGTTGTCGGCGGCGCGTTCGCGTTCGCCCTGCAGTACCACGATGTCCACGGCCGGCTGGTTGTCCTCCGCGGTGGAGAACACCTCGGAGCGTCGCACCGGGATCGTGGTGTTGCGTTCGACGATTTTCGTCATCAGGCCGCCGCGGGTCTCCACCCCGAGGGAGAGCGGGGTGACGTCGAGCAGGAGCACGTCGGAGACTTCGCCCTTGAGCACCCCGGCCTGGATCGCCGCGCCCAGGGCGACGACCTCGTCGGGGTTGACGCTCATGTTCGGTTCCTTGCCGCCGGTCAGCCGCCGGACCAGTGCCTGCACCGCGGGCATCCGGGTGGCGCCGCCGACGAGGATCACCTCGTCGAGGTCGTCGGCACTGATCTTGGAGTCCTCCATCGCCTGGCGGACCGGTCCCATGGTCCGTTCGACCAGGTCGGCGGTGATCTGTTCGAAGGTGGAGCGCATGACCGTGGCGGTCAGGTGCCGCGGCCCGGTGGCGTCGGCGGTGATGAACGGCAGGTTCACCTGGGTCTGGGTGACCGCGCTCAGTTCGACCTTGGCCTTCTCCGCGGCCTCGAACAGCCGTTGCAGTGCCTGGGGGTCCCGGCGCAGGTCGATGCCCTGTTCCCGGTGGAACCCGTCGGCGAGGTAGTCGACCAGCCGGCGGTCGAAGTCGTCCCCGCCCAGGTGGCTGTCCCCGGCCGTGGCCCGGACCTCGACCACCCCGTCGCCGACGTCGAGGATGCTCACGTCGAACGTGCCGCCGCCGAGATCGAAGACCAGGACGGTCTCGTGGCCCTTCTTGTCCAGCCCGTACGCCAATGCGGCGGCGGTCGGCTCGTTGATGATCCGCAGCACGTTCAGGCCGGCGATCCGGCCGGCGTCCTTCGTCGCGGTGCGCTGCGCGTCGTTGAAGTAGGCCGGCACCGTGATGACCGCTTCGGTGACCTTCTCGCCCAGGTTCCGCCCAGCGTCGTCGGCCAGCTTGCGCAGCACCAGCGCGCTGATCTCCTCCGGCGCGTAGAGCTTGTCCCGGATTCTGAACCGGGCGGCGCCCTCCGGGCCCGGGACGACGTCGAAGGCGACCGCTTTGGCCTCCTCGGTCACCTCGTCATAGCGGCGGCCGATGAACCGCTTGGCCGAGTAGATCGTGCCCTTCGGGTTCAGGATCGCCTGCCGTCGCGCCAGCTGCCCGACCAGGCGTTCACCGCTCTCGGTGAACGCCACCACCGACGGTGTCGTCCGCGCACCCTCCGCGTTCGGGATGACCCTCGGCTCGCCACCCTCCCAGGCGGCGATCACCGAATTGGTCGTCCCCAGATCAATGCCGACTGCCTTCGCCATCGAATGCTCCTCCAGAAGCGAACCTCACACATATGACGAATCGGGCGTTCCCACGCCGTGAGCAGGCTTCACGCGGATAAACCGGCCCCACAGCAGGGAACCTGTCCAGGATTTGCCCAGCAAAACGCATTGCCTACGGAGTATCGCTTGTCGGCAGGCGAAGGAAGAGATCACGAAAAGGCCTTGATCGCCAGTAGGTCCTGATTGCCAGGGGAGCTGGAGCACCGGGAGAGCTGGAGCACCGGGAGAGCTGGCAGAGCCACACCGGTCGGGGCCGGGCCGGGGCAGGATCGGGCCGGGTCAGGACCAGGGCCTCGGCAAGTTTGCTGGTAAGCAGACTTTCGGCGTTGTGTGGGGCTTCCAGTGGTGTTGCGTAGCGCGCTTCTGACGCGAGGCCGGGGGCGTCATGGGTGCGGGCACGGCTCCTGGAGATCATGGAGGTTCCTACACCGTCATGATCGTCTCGAGGTGCCATGCCCGCCGCACCAGTATTACCGCCTGCCCCTGTTCTCGATCGGCTGGCTGCCGTCGGCG
>NZ_JDWE01000074.1:0-13762 GCF_000685765.2 Frankia sp. BMG5.23 | reverse complement strand
TCTGACGGATCTTCCGTCGTTGATCGGGGCGGTGGAGATCTCGCAGCCGGACGAGGTGTACAACCTGGGGGCGATCTCGTTCGTGGGGTTGTCGTGGAAGCAGGCGGAGCTGACCGGGGAGACGACGGGGATGGGGGTGCTGCGGGTTCTGGAGGCNTTGCGGATCGCGGGTGGTAACGACATGTCGGGGGTGCGGTTCTATCAGGCGTCGTCGTCGGAGATGTTCGGGAAGGTGCGGGAGACGCCGCAGCGGGAGTCGACGCCGTTTCATCCGCGGTCGCCGTACGGGGTGGCGAAGACGTTTGGTCACTATCTGACGGTGAATTATCGGGAGTCGTACGGGGCGTTCGCGTGTTCGGGGTTGTTGTTTAATCACGAGTCGCCGCGGCGGGGGATCGAGTTCGTGACCCGGAAGATCTCGCGGGCGGTGGCGCGGATTTCGTTGGGGTTGCAGGACTCGTTGTCGTTGGGGAATCTGGAGTCGCGGCGGGACTGGGGTTTCGCGGGGGATTACGTGGAGGCGATGTGGCGGATGCTGCAGCAGGACGCGCCGGACGATTATGTGGTGGCGACCGGGGAGACGCACAGTATCCGGGAGTTGTTGGATGTGGCGTTCGGGCGGGTGGGGATCTCGGACTGGTCGGGGTTCGTGCGGCAGGATCCCCGGTTTTTCCGGCCGGCTGAGGTGGATGTGCTGGTGGGGGATTCGTCGAAGGCGCGGGAGGTGTTGGGGTGGAAGCCGCGGGTGGGGTTCGAGGAGTTGGTGGCGATGATGGTGGACGCCGACGTCGCCACCGAGACGGAATCGGCCGACAAGGCACTGACAATCCGTTGAGCACCGTTCCCGGACGTACCAGGCGGCCGACCACCCCGGCGCGGGTGAACCGGCCCCACGCGGGCATTCCGTTGCGCGGGGCGGGGAGTACCCCTGCGTATGTCGTCGGGGAGGACTCCGCATGAAGCGCAATACCGCCCAGCCGGGCGGCGCGTCGGCCGCGATCGCGGCCGACGGCTGGACGCTGCGTAAACGCCTGAAAC
Source organism: Frankia sp. BMG5.23 (assembly GCF_000685765.2). Taxonomy (NCBI): domain Bacteria; kingdom Bacillati; phylum Actinomycetota; class Actinomycetes; order Frankiales; family Frankiaceae; genus Frankia; species Frankia sp. BMG5.23. The sequence goes on along the minus strand of NZ_JDWE01000074.1, from coordinate 12,724 downwards.
AGACCCGGGGCACCCGGCTGCGGGGGGCGGTGCGCGGCGCCATCCCGCTGGCGCTGGCCGGCCTGCTCGCCAACCTCGCCAACATGGGCGTCACGCTGATCATCGCACGCGCGCTGAGTACCCGATCCTACGGCGCGGTCGCCCAACTGATCGCGATCTTCTTCATCGTGTCCATGCCGGGCAGCGCCCTGCTCGTGGGGGTGGTCCGGCGGATCACCACCTGGCAGCACAGCGGGCAGTTGGACCTGGTGGCGCAGTGGGTCCGCCGGGTCCGCCGGGTCGGGGTCGCGCTCGTGCTGGTCGTCGCCATGCTCGCGGTGGCCGCTCGGGGCTTCGTGGCCCACGAACTGTCGCTGCCCGGTCCCGGCGGCGTCGCCGAGATCGTGACCGCCGGTGCCGCCTGGTGTCTGCTCTGCGTCGACCGGGGGTTGCTGCAGTGCGGCCGGCTCTATCCGGCGCTGGCCGCCAACCTGCTCGTCGACGCCGCGGTGAAGACGGTGTTCACGATCGGGTTGGTGCTCGCCGGTCTGGACGAGACCGGCGCGGCGATCGCCGTCCTGCTCGGTGTGCTGGCCGCCCTCGCCCACACGCGGTCCACGCTGCGCCGCCACCCGGACGCGGTCGTGGGAATGTCGCCCGAGCCGGGCTCGCCCGCGGCGCCCACGGCCCGGCTGGCCGTCGAGGTCGGCACCGCTCTCGTCGCGCTGGCGATGCTCGGCCTCCTGCAGAACATCGACGTCCTCATGCAGGGCCGGCTCGCCCCCGACCGGTCGGGCTCTTACGCGGCCGTCTCGGTGGCCAGCAAGGTGCTCGTACTGGCGGCGGTCGTGCTGGCCGGCTTCCTGCTGCCGGAGGCCGCCGATCGACGACATCTCGGACAGCACGCCCTCCATCAACTCGGAGCAACGCTAGCGATACTCCTCGTCCCCGCGCTGGGGCTGCTCTCCGCCGCTCTCCTCGCACCCGACACACTTCTCTCCCTGGCCTTCGGCCCTCGCTTCACCGATGCCTCCGGCGCGCTTCTCCCCTTGGCCGCAGCGATGACCTGTCTCGGAGCTACCGTGCTGTTCACCCACTACCTGCTCGCTCTCGGCGAGCGAGGCGTACTGCTGGCCCTGGGGCTGGCCGCCGCCGCGACCGTCCCCCTCATGCTGTGGGCGGACGGATCACCGACGAGCACCGCCCGCGCCGACCTCGCCTGCCAGGCCGTGCTGGCCATCGTCACCGGCCTGTCGGTGCTCGCCGCCGCCCGTCGGACGGCTCGGGCATGAGCGCCGCGAGCAATCGGCGCGGCCCCGGCGCGACGATCCCGCCGACCCCCGCGGGCCTCGTCGTGCCGCCGGCCGTCCCGGTCCCGCCGGGCCTCTTGGCCGCGCAGGTGGGAGCGCCCGGGATCGAGGCCGCGCCGCACCGGCCCTCCCTCGCCGAGCTGGTCGAGACTTCGGGGCTGCGCCGCGTGCACATGCTGGCCTGGCGTGACCTCGACGACCCCGAGTCGGGCGGGTCGGAGCTGCACGCCGACAAGGTCGCGGAGCTGTGGGCGCAGGCCGGCATCGACGTGAGCCTGCGCACGGCCGTGGCGTCCGGCCATCCGGAGTCCGTCCACCGCAACGGCTACACGGTGGTCCGCAAGGCGGGCCGGTACTCGGTCTTCCCGCGCACGGCGGTGTCCGGCGCGCTGGGCCGCGGCGGGCCCTGGGACGGCCTGGTCGAGATCTGGAACGGGATGCCGTTCTTCTCTCCGGTCTGGGCCCGCTGCCCCCGGGTGGTGTTCCTGCACCACGTGCATGCCGAGATGTGGCGGATGGTGCTGTCCCCGAAGCTGGCCAGGATCGGCGAGACCGTCGAATTCAAGATCGCACCACCGCTGTACCGGCGTACGCGCATCCTGACGCTGTCCCCGTCGTCCCGGCACGAGATCATCGACCTGCTCGGCCTGCCGCCGCGCAACATCTCGGTCGTGCCGCCGGGTATCGACCCGTCCTTCTCCCCCGCCGGCGAGCGCTCGCCGCATCCCCTCGTCCTCGCTGTCGGGCGTCTGGTGCCGGTGAAACGGTTCGACGTCCTCATCGACGGGCTCGTCCACGCCCACGACGAACATCCGACGATGGAGGCGGTCATCGTCGGCGAGGGCTACGAGCGGGTGGAGCTGGAGAAGCGGATCTCCGCTGCCGGAGCCGGCGGCTGGCTGCGCCTCGTCGGGCGGGTCGACGACGCCGCCCTGCTGACGCTGTATCGGCGCGCCTGGGTGCTGGCCTCGGCCTCGGCCCGTGAAGGCTGGGGCATGACGATCACCGAGGCCGCCGCCTGCGGCACGCCGTCGGTCGCGACGAAGATCGCCGGACACACCGACGCGGTCGTCGACGGCGAGACCGGCGTGTTGGTGGAGGATCCGGCCGACCTGGGCAAGACACTGGCCGGCGTGCTGACCGATCACGATCTGCGCGCCCGCCTGTCCGCCGGGGCGCTGGCGCATGCGGCGACCTTCACCTGGGCGCAGACGGCTCGCTCGACGTTCGCGGCGCTAGTCCGGGAGGCGGCCCGGCATCAAGGCCGCCGCTCCAGCGCGGCCCGGGCCGCGGACCTGGTTGGGCCGCACCGGTGACTGCGGTGATCCGGTGACCGTGACCACGTCGCCCTCCGGTCCGGCCTCGTCCGATCGCCCCGCTTCCGGTCGCCCCGAGTCCGGTCGCCCCGAGTCCGGTCCGGCCTCGGCGGCGATCCGCCGGCGGCGACCGCCCTCTTGGCCGACCCTGGTGCTGGCCGCCGTGGCGTATCTGCCGCTGCTGGCGACGGCACCGGGAAAGATCGGCGCCGACACCAAGGCATACCTCTACCTCGATCCGAGCCGGATGCTGCGCCGAGCGGTCTCCATGTGGGACCCCGGCATCGGCATGGGCACCGTCACCCATCAGAACATCGGCTATCTGTTTCCGCAGGGCGCCTTCTACTGGCTGCTGGATCTCGTCGGCCTGCCCGACTGGGTCGCGCAGCGGCTGTGGACGGGCTCCATCCTGTTCGGCGCCGGCACCGGCGTGCTGTTCTTGCTCCGCTCGTTGCGCTGGCCCGACCGCTTCGCGTTCGTCGCCGCGTTCGGCTACATGCTCTCGCCCTACATCCTGGAATACGAGGCGCGGATCTCGGCGATCCTGCTGCCCTACGCCGGACTGGGCTGGCTGATCGGCATCACCGTGCGCGGGTTGCGCGAGGCGGAGCCCGGCCGGGCCGGCTGGCGTCCCGCCGGATGGCGCTTCCCCGCCGCCTTCGCCCTCGTGGTCACGACGATCGGCAGCATCAACGCCTCCAGCCTGATCTTCATCCTGTTCGCCCCACTGCTGTGGATACCGTTCGCCGTCTGGGGTACCCGCGAGGTCCGACTCGGCGCCGCCGTGAGTATGTGCACCCGTGCGGTGCTGGTCGTCCTCGTCACGTCGGCGTGGTGGATCGCGGGGCTCTACACCCAGGCCGGTTATGGCCTCAACGTCCTCGCCTTCACCGAGACGATCGAGACGGTCGCCAGCAGCTCGCAGGCCTCCGAGGTGCTGCGGGGCCTGGGCAACTGGTTCTTCTATGGACAGGACGCGCTCGGTCCGTGGATCGGGCCGGCCACCCACTACACCCAGAGCATCTGGCTGATCGCGGTCAGCTTCACCATACCCATCCTCGCCCTGATCGGCGCCTCGGCCATCCGCTGGGGCCAGCGCGGCTACTTCGTCGCGCTGATCCTGCTGGGCACCACGATCGCCGTCGGCGTCTACCCGTACGACGATCCCTCTCCCTGGGGACGGCTGTTCAAGGACTTCGCCGAGGGATCGACGGCCGGTCTCGCGCTGCGTTCGCTGCCCCGGGCGGTCCCCATGGTGGCACTGGGCATGTCGGTGCTGCTCGCGGGCGGGCTCGCAGCTCTCTGGGAGCGGTACGCGGCGGCCGGTCCGACCGCTACGGCTGCCCCCGGTGGGCGGCCGGTCCGGTCGGGCCGGCGCCGACGGCTGGTTCCGCCGCTCGCCACCGGGGTGGTCCTGCTGTTGCTGGCCCTCGACATGTCACCGCTGTTCCGCGGCGAGTTCGTCGAGCCGTTACTCGAACGCCCCGAGCACGTCCCCGCCTACGAGACCGAACTCGCGCGCGCCCTGGACACCAGGAACAACGGCACCCGGGTGCTGGAGCTTCCCGGTGCCGACTTCTCCCACTACCGCTGGGGAAGCACCCTCGACCCGGTCACCGAGGGGCTGATGGACCGTCCGCTGGTCATGCGGGAACTCATCCCCTACGGCGAGGCGGGCAGCGTCGACCTGGTCCGCTCGCTGGACCGCCGGCTGCAGGAGGGGGTGTTCGAGACCTCCGCCCTGCCGGACCTCGCCCGGTTGATGGGCGTAGGCGACGTGGTGCTGCGCAGCAACCTCGCCTACGAGCGGTACCGGACCCCGCGCCCCCGGGCCACCTGGAACCTGTTCACCTCGAACAGACCGGACGGGCTGGGTGTACCACAGACCTTCGGACCGCCGGTTGCCGAGGATCCCGGCATCCCGTTCACCGACGAGGTCACCCTCGGCACCGACCCGTCGGTGCCCGATCCGCCGGCGCTGGCCGTCTTCCCGGTCAGCGGCGCGCAGCCGATCGTGCGCACCGCCACCACCGCGCGGCCCCTGCTCGTCAGCGGCAACGGGGAGGCGCTGGTGGACGCGGCGGCCTCCGGCCTGCTCGCCGAGCCAATCGCCGACGGGCGGGCGATCCTCTACGCCCCGGAACTCGCCACCGATCCCACCGCGATGCGCCAAGCCCTCGACGACGGTGCGGACCTGCTCGTCACCGACACCAACCGGCGGCGCGCCGAACGGTGGACGGGCATCCGGGAGAACTTCGGCTACGTCGAGCAACCCGGAGTCAGGCCGCTGGCGAAGGACCCGAACGACAACCGGCTGCCGCTGTTCCCCGATCAGAACGTCACCAGCGAGACCACAGCCACCCTGCACGCCCCGGGATCCCCGGCGAAGATCGCCGAGGTGACCGCCACCAGCTACGGGAACAGCTTCTCCTACGGGGCGTCCGACCGACCGGTCCGCGCGATCGACGGCGACCCGGGCACCGCGTGGCGGGTCGGCGCCTTCACCGACCCGACCGGGGAGGCCTGGCAGACCACGCTGGCCGAGCCGACGACGACGAACCAGATCCGCCTCGTCCAGCCGCTGACCGGGCCGCGCAACCGGTGGATCACCCGGGCGACGCTGACCTTCGACGGCGGCTCCCCGGTGACCGTCGCGCTCACCGACGCCTCCCGCACCGCCGCCGGGCAGGTCGTGCGCTTCCCCACCCGGGCCTTCCGAACGTTACGCATCCACATCGACGCGACGAACACCGGCCGGCAGCGCAGCTACGACAACGTCTCCGCGGTCGGGTTCGCCGAGGTCGCCATCCCCGGAGCGAACGGGGCACCGCTGACGGCCGAGGAGGTGCTGCGGATGCCGAGTGACAGCCTCGACGCCGCCGGTGCCGCCTCCCTCGGCCACCGGCTGGCACTGGAGGTGTCCCGGGACCGGGCCAACCCGTCGGAACCGTTCAAGCAGGACACCGAGTCGGTCATCAGCCGGTCGTTCTCCCTGCCCACGGCCCGGACGTTCGCGCTCACCGGCACCGCCCGCGTCTCCGCCTACTCCCCCGACGATCGCGTCGACCAGGTGCTGGGCCGCCCGGCCACCCTCCCGGTGGTGACCTCCTCCGGCCGGCTGCCGGGATCGCTCGCCGCGCGGGCGTCGAGCGCCTTCGACGGAAACCCGGCCACCGCGTGGAGCCCGGGCATCGGCAACCCGCGAGGCAGCTGGATCCAGGTCGCCTCGCCGACCCCGTTGACGGTCTCGTCGATGACGATGTCGATCGTCGCCGACGGTCGGCACTCGATCCCGACCCGCATCGGGATCGAGGTCGACGGCCAGCGGGTCGGCGCGGTGACCGTGCCTGCGGTCACCGACACCTCGGCGCGCGGGGGCACCCGCGAGGTGACCCTCACCTTCCCGGCCGTCACCGGCAGCACGTGGAAGTTCGTCATCGACGATGCCCGGACCGTCACCAGCATCGACCCCATCAGTCGCTCGCCGCTGGCGATGCCGGTGGGCCTCGCCGAGATCGGGATACCCGGCCTCGCGACCGTGCCTGCCGCGGGCACCGGTCAGCCCACGGCGGGCACCGGTCAGCCCACGGCAGGCACGGCAGGGAGCACCGCGACGGGGCTGTTGCCGGCCCAGATCCCCGCGCCCTGCCGGACCGACCTGCTGAGCATCGACGGTCAGCCGGTGGGGGTGCAGGTCACCGGGGGCACCGCCGACGCGGTCAACCGGCTCGGGTTGACCGTCGCCACCTGCGGCCAGCCGGTCACCCTCGGCCCGGGGGAGCACGTGATCCGGACCGCCGACGGGGCCCTCGCCGGCATCGATCTCGATCGCCTGCTGCTGGCCTCGGACGTCGGCGGCGGCCCGTGGCTGAACGCGACCGGCGCCGCCTCCGCCGTCTCCCCCGCCGGGACCCCACCGGCCGCGACGGGCACCACGGGAACGACGTCGGCCGCCACCGGAACGACGGGCACCACCGGAACGACGGGCACCACCGGAACGACGGGCACCACCGGAACGACGGGCACCACCGGAACGACGTCGGCCGCCACGCCACGGGTGACGGTCCGATCGGCCGGCGACACATCCTTCACCGTCGACGTGACGGGGGCGCGGCCCGGTACCCCGTTCTGGCTGGTGCTCGCGGAGAGCCTCTCCCCGGGTTGGAAGGCGACCGTGGGCGGCGCCGACCTGGGCACCCCCAGGCTGGTGGACGGCTACGCGAACGGCTGGCGGATCACCCCGACGGCCGCCGGGTTCACCGTCACGCTGACCTGGACCCCACAACGGATCGTGTGGTTCGCCCTGGCGCTGTCCGCGGTGACGGTGCTGCTCTCCCTAGCACTGGTGATCTTCTACACCCGCCGAGCCCGCGCGACCGTGGCCACGCGGGCGTCCCGGTCGTCCCGGTCGTCCCGGGCACCGGAGCCGGATCTGCCGACAGCCGAGCCGTGGTCCGTCCGGGCGGGGCGTGTCGGCCCGCGCACCACCGTGCTCGCCGTGTTGGGGATGGGTCTGCTCTCGGCGGTGCTGGTCTCCCCGGTAGCGGGGGTCATCGTCGCCTTGGCGACGGCCGTGGCGCTGCTCGTGCCCCGCGGCCGGCTGCTGACCCGCGTCGGCCCGGTGGTCTGCCTGGGCGTCAGCGCCCTGTACGTGCTGCAGGTGCAGGCCCGGCATGCGCTGCCGACGGACGGAGACTGGGTCGCCGCGTTCGGGAAGGTGGCGACGATCTCCTGGCTCACGGTGCTGCTGCTGGCGAGCGACCAGCTCGTCGCCCAGCTGCAACGACGGCGCGAGGCGGGGCAGCCGGGCCCGCCGTCTCCCCGGACGGGCCCGGGGGAGGAGCCTCCGGGCCACTGAAGGTCGGGCGAGCGGAGATGCCCAGCGACCGGAGATGCCCAGCGACCGGGGCCGCGGCTCGCGGCGGCGGCAAAGCTCCGCATCATGGATGCTTCTGCAACTTAGTTGCAGAAGCATCCATGATCTGGTTATCGTTCCTCTGCCCGCCGCACAAAAACTTCCCCGTCCACGTCGGCGGGTGCACCGCGAGGGGAGCCCTGCCATGGTCGCGCAGGCCGGCACCATGCCGAGGGGGGGTCTTCCCGCCCGGGTCCGCGGGGCGCTCGACCGCCGGGAGTGGGCGCGTGTCGGCGGCATGGCCGCGGTCATCGTCGGGCTACACGTGATCGGCTGGGTGACGCTCACGGCAATCATCGCGCCGCACCACTACCGCTTCGGCGCCGACGGCCAGGTCTTCGGGGTCGGTCTCGGAGTCACCGCCTACATCCTCGGCCTGCGCCACGCCTTCGACGCCGACCACATCGCCGCGATCGACAACACCACCCGCAAACTCATGACCGACGGTCAGCGCCCACTGTCCGTCGGCTTCTTCTTCTCCCTCGGCCACTCCACGATTGTGTTCGCCCTGATGCTGCTGTTCAGCGTGGGCGTCCGCTCCCTGGCCGGGCAGATCGAAGCCGACGGCTCGACCCTGCACGACATCACCGCCTGGATCGGCACCGCCGTCTCCGGCGGCTTTCTCTACGCCATCGCCGCGATCAACCTCGGCATTCTCCTCAGCATCATCAGGGTCTTCCGGGACATGCGCCGCGGCGGGTACGACGAGGCCGGCCTGGAAGAGCAGCTGAACTCCCGCGGGCTGATGAACCGCGTCCTCGGCCGCTTCACCAGGGCGGTCACCCGACCCTGGCAGATGTACCCGCTCGGCGTGCTGTTCGGTCTCGGCTTCGACACCGCCACCGAGGTCGCCCTGCTCCTCCTCGCCGCCGGCGCCGCCGGAGCCGGCCTGCCCTGGTACACCGTCCTCGTCCTGCCGATCCTGTTCGCCGCCGGCATGAGCCTGCTCGACACCATCGACGGCTCGTTCATGAACTTCGCCTATGCCTGGGCCTTCTCCCAACCGGTCCGCAAGCTCTACTACAACATCACCATTACCGGGCTGTCCGTCGCGATCGCGTTCCTCATCGGCAGCGTCGAACTGCTCGGCATCCTCGCCGAGAAGGCACATCTCACCGGCGAGTTCTGGGGCTGGATCGCGGGTCTGGATCTCAACGTCGTCGGCTACTTCGTCGTCGGCCTGTTCGTCGCCACCTGGGCCGCCGCTCTGCTGGTCTGGAAGTACGGCCGCATTGAGGAGAGGTGGGCGACGGGCCGGCCCGAGGACGGCCGGGTCGAACCCACCGGCTGACCGCCTGGCGTCCGGTTCGGGGACCACCGACAGCACGGGCCGGGCGGCCGCCCCGAACCCCGGAATGCCGTCGGGTTCAGGCGCGATGCGGCATAAGTGCGTTCGCCGGAATGACCCCGAGCCGGCCGGCCTGATAGTCCTCGACGGCCTGGCGCAGTTCGGCCCGGGTGTTCATGACGAACGGGCCGTACACCTCGACGTGTTCCCGGATCGGCCGACCGCCCAGCAGCAGGACCTCGAGGTTCGGCGAGGACGCGTCCTGCCGGTCGTCCGCGGTGACACCGAGCAGATCCCCCGTTCCGAAGACCGCGAGCTGACCGGCCCGGATCGCCGTGGCGTCCGGGCCCACCGTCCCCCGGCCACCGAGGACGTAGGCAAGGGCGTTGAACTCGGGGTTCCACGGCACGTGCACCGCCGCGCCGGGGGTCAGCGTCGCGTGGACGACGGAGATCGGGGTATGCGTGGCACCCGGGCCCCGGTGGCCCCCGGTGTCACCGGCGATGACCCGCAGCAGGGCACCGCCGTCCGGTGAGGACACCAGGCAGACCTGGCCACCCTCGAGGTTCTGGTACCGCGGCGGGGAGAACTTGTCCTTCGCCGGGAGGTTCACCCAGAGCTGGACACCGTGGAACAGGCCGCCGCTGACGACGAGCTCCTCCGGCGGCGTCTCGATGTGGAGGATGCCCGCGCCGGCGGTCATCCACTGGGTGGCGCCGTCTGCGATCAGTCCGCCGCCGCCGTGCGAGTCCTGGTGCTGGAAGGTTCCGTCGATCATGTAGGTGACGGTCTCGAATCCGCGGTGGGGATGCCACGGGGTTCCCTTGGGCTCGCCCGGCCCGTAGTCGACGGCGCCCATCTCGTCCATGTGGATGAACGGATCCAGCTCGGCGAGCCGTGCTCCGGCGAAGGCCCGACGCACCGGGAAGCCCTCGCCCTCCAACCCGGTGGGCGCGGTGGTCATCCTCCGCACCGGACGGTCGACCTCGCCGAGCACGGGCTCAGCCAGCCGCGGCAGACGGACGGTATCGGCGGTGACGGCAGGCATGTCGTCCTCCTGGCGGGCTCAGGTCGCAGTTCGAGCAGTTCGAGCAGCTCATCCCGGCGCCTCTACTTGTAGATGCAACTACCAACCCGCGCAACCACGGGCCACCCTCGATCCTTCCCGCGAATTTTTTGATCATCAGGGCACGAGCGGGAATCGTTCACCCTCAGCGATAAACCCTGGGAACAACGGCAAGCTGAAAGGACTTCAGTGTAGGTGACTCAACTTCCTCACGTCAGGGTGGACCACATGCCACAGATCCGGGTGCTGCCCGTCCTGCCCATTGACGACGCCGTCGTGCTACCGGGCATGGTCGTGTCTCTCGACATGTCCGATGGTGAGATCCGAGCCGCCGTCGAAGCCGCCCGTGCCGGCGGATCCCGCGGCGCTCCCGGCGCGGCGGTGCCGTGCTGGCACTCGCCGGTCCGCCCGGCGTCGGCAAGACATCACTCGGCGAGTCGATCGTCCGGGCCATGGGCCGGTCGTTCGTCCGGGTCGCCCTCGGCGGCGTGCGGGACGAGGCGAAGATCCGCGGTCACCGGCGGACCTACGTCGGCGCGCTGCCCGGCCGCATCGTCCGGGCGATCCGCGAGACGGGTTCAATGAATCCGGTGGTGCTGCTCGACGAGGTCGACAAGCTGGGCGCCGACTACCGGGGGGACCCGACGGCGGCGCTGCTGGAGGTCCTCGACCCCGAGCAGAACCACACCTTCCGGGAGCATTAACATGTCGAAGGTACCATCAACGTATGGTAATCACACCAGGCGGGGGGAATACGCCCAGCAGCGCCACGGACTGACCCAGACCGGGCAGGCGCTGTGTCGTTCGAGAGCGGGCTACTGACCGGCGGGATACGCCCAGCGGCGGTACTAGTGAGGCCCAGGGGAAATGTGGCATGATGGAACACTCGGAAACGCCGCCCCGCCGACCTGAACCCATCAGACCCGGCCCAGCCGGACCACAAATCCCGAATACACGAAAACAGGACACGAATCCGACAACCCGTGCTCCCACGTGGCCAACGGTCCACCACTCCCCTCCATCCCGCCGGCCCGTGGCTATGTCAAGCGATGCCCATTCGGTAGGCCAGTCCGCGTAGATCACGTCCTCCGACGTTCGCTCTGGCACGCTGGAGCATGACGGCAACAGTCTCCCGCACGAGCGGGTGAGTCCGGACCAGCTCTGGCGCGAGCCGTTCCGCTTCGCGGAGTACCGCGAGGGCTTGTTTGTCCTTGCCGCGCGACTGGGCAAGTCCTCGGCCGAAATCGGTGAGGAACTGTGCGCGGCGACGTCCGGAACCGAGCACCGACGTATCCACACCACGCATGATCTCGGGTGCCTTCCCGCCGTCGCCCCGCTCGACTGCGATACTTTGGACAGGCCAGTCAGGCCGGCAAGGGTCTCAAGGGTCATGCCCCGGTAACGGCGACACGAACGGGTACGCGCGCCGATGGTGGTCGGTGCCTCCGGGCTCTGGCCTTCCTCGCCGCGTGCGGCGAGGACCCGGACACGCCGCATGTGCCCAGCCACACCATCGACCTGGGCTGGCACACCTTTCTGCTGCACACCAAGGAGTACAAGCTGTTCTGCCGGCAGGTCGCCGGCCACTTCATCCACCACGTGCCCGACGACGCGCCACCCGACCGCAGCATCAGCGCAGCCAGGCACGCTCGTACGATCACCCTGATGCAACAGGCCGGGTACGCCGTCGACCACGAACTGTGGGCGAAGTGCTCCACATGCTCCGACGAGGGCAACTGCTCGGCAAGCGGCAAGGACGGCGACGAAAATAAGGGCAGCCGGGTCCCCAAGTAGCGGAGTCGAACTTCCCATGAAGTGGAATGATCTGCCGACGCAGGTCCGCGACGCGGTTGAGGCGCAGACCGGACCCGTCACGTCCGCCGACTCGGTGGACGTCGGGGACGGCTGCGACCTCGCCGCGGTCGTGGATGCGGGTGAGCAGCGGCTGGTCGTCAAAGGCGTCCACGGCGGCGGCCGGCGAGCACGCTGGCTCCGTAACGAGCACACGTTCGGACACCTCGCCGCAGGAATCACGCCGAGTCCACGGTTCGCATGCCAGGTCGATGACTGGCTGCTGGTTGGCTTCGAGCATGCGACCGGCCAACCAGCGGACCTCATCCCCGGCTCTCCTGACCTACCCCGCGTCCGGGACGTCGTCAACGACATCTCCCGCCGGACCGGCGAGGGTCTGCGCTCGCTTTCCGATCGATGGCGCAACACGGGTTGGTGGGAGGATCTAAAAACGCTTCCAGCTAGAGTTTTCCCCGATTGGGACGTAGCCACCGCGGCCGTCCACGCGGGCGCTGTAGTCGACGCCGTGGCCGGGAACCGGCTGATTCACACCGACCTTCATGCCCACTAGTTCATGATCAGAGAGGACCGTGTCTGGGTGGTCGACTGGGGCTGGCCGGCGCAGGGTGCCGGCTGGGTAGACGCCGCGTTCATGGTGATCCGTCTCATTGGCGCCGGACATACCCCCCAGCAGGCCGAGCAGTGGGCGGCGGGGCTGGACTGCTGGGCTGGCGGCACCGACGAGGACCGGACCGCCTTCGCCTGCCACGTGGCGGGACTGTGGAGCATGCGAGCGGCGCAGTCGGACAGCCTTGCCGCTCAGAACCGAGCCGCCCTGGCGCGTAGCTATGCCACGTGGCGCCTGACCTGACCACGACCTGTATGGCCATGATGATCCCGTGATCTCGGGTTCGAGGTCAGTGCATCTGAGCCCCAGCCGGCGGGGTTGACTCCAAACCCTCCGTCGGCTGGCCCTTGGGACCCCGGCGAAGCCCCGAGCATGCGGGCCTCGCTGGGGTCCCCTGCCACATCTGGGGTCATCGCAACTTTTCTCTACCC
>NZ_JDWE01000073.1:0-13963 GCF_000685765.2 Frankia sp. BMG5.23 | reverse complement strand
GTTCGCTACGAGCTCGCGCCGGTCCTGGCGTTGTGGGTCGCGGGCAACATCGCAGGTCACGACACCACCGTGGCGGTGTGGGAGTGGGCCTGCGCCCTCCNGGTCGGGGTGCTGGCCGGCCTCGGGTTCCCTCGTCGGGTGCCGTCGGAGCGCACGATCCGGCGGATCGTGGAGGAAGGCCCGCCCGGGCAGTTGGACCAGGCGCTGTCGGGCTGGACCGCCGCGGTCGCGCCCGGGCCCGCGGACCCGGGCGGCCTGGTAGCGGTGGCCTTTGACGGGAAGGTGATGAAGGGCGCCCGTTCCCGCCCGCCACAGGGGTCGGTGCGCCAGGAGGCGGTCGTCGAGGCCGTCCGCCACGACACCGGGACCGCGCTCGGGCATCAACGGGTCGTGGCCGGCGACGAGATCGCCTCGGTACGGACGCTGGTCAACCGGGTGTGTGACCACAACACGCTGGTCACGACCGGCTGCCTGCACGCACACGAACCCTTGGCCCGGGCGTCCCGTTCGAGCGCTACGCCGACGACGCAGTGCTCCACTGCGCCAGCGAACGCCAGGCCCACCAGGTGCGCCAGGCGGTCGAGGACAGGATGGCCGAGGTCGGGCTGCGTCTGCACCCGACCAAGACCAGGATCGTGTACTGCAAGGACGCCAACCGGCGGCTCGGCCACGAGCACACCGCGTTCACGTTCCTCGGGTACACCTTCCGTGCCCGCGCGGCACGCGGCAGGAACGGCCGGCTCTTCGCCTCGTTCCAGCCCGCGATCAGCAGGCAGGCCCTGACCGCGCTCGGTAGGCAGGTCCGTCACTGGCGCCTACACCGCCGCAGCAACGTCACGCTCGCGGACCTCGCCCGGACGATCAACCCGATCGTCCGAGGTTGGATGGCGTACTACGGGGCGTTCTACCGCTCCGCGCTGTCCGTTCTCCTCACGCGCATCAACTCCTACCTGGTGCGTTGGATCCGCAAGAAGTACAAGCGGCTACGACCCATGAGAAAGGCGTCAGCCGCCTGGCAACGGGCAGTCACGGGCTCTCCGGGTCTGTTCGCGCACTGGCGGTGGGTTCCGACCTTCCGGTGACCAGGATGACAGGAGCCGTGTGACGGGAGACCGTCACGCACGGTTCTGCGAGAGCCGGGAGGTGAAACCCCTCCCGGCTACTCGACCCTGATAGCTCGCGTCCCCCGCCACGCAACGGATCAACCATGACGATGAGTATCTATGCGGGCACGTATAGTGAGATTCCACTCCATCTTTCCGATACCGGCTGGCCCAGAACCATAGCGATGAGGAGCGCCAGCGGATCCTTGGTCAGCAGCTCGTCGGCCTCGCCGATCTGGCTCAGGTGCAGTCCCACCACACCACCGTAGCCGACCGTGTTCGGGGACTGGCGACGCTGGTCAACTCGTCAGGCGGCTCCGTGTCCCTCACTACTGGACGCTACCGGTCCCTACGCGACGCCAGTTTGACCCCCCGCTGCACGGCCAGCTGACGAGCACCCAGGGATGGTACCGTATTTGGTACGACTGGACGCTCAGGGAGGTGCCGGCATGGTCGCGGCGATCAGTGCCAGCGAGGCGCGCAAGACACTGTTCCCACTTCTCGAACAGGTCAACGCCGATCACACACCGGTAGAGATCGTCTCGAAGAGGGGGAACGCGGTCCTGGTGAGCAAGGAGGACTGGGACGCGATCGTGGAGACCAACTACCTGCTGCGCACGCCTGCCAACGCCCGCCGGCTGATGGAGAGCGTCGAGCAGTGGCGTTCAGGCGGCGCGGTCGAGCGTTCCCCGGATCCTGACGGGTGAAGCTGACCTGGACCGACCATGCCTGGGACGACTACCTGTACTGGCAGAGCCAGGACCGCAAAACTCTCAAGCGCATCAACGCCCTGATCGCGGACATCAAACGCGATCCAGATGGGCAGGGCATCGGCAAACCGGAAGTGCTGCGCAACAACCTCGCCGGGCTGCGCTCCCGGCGAATCGACGACGAGCACCGCCTGATCTATGCGATTGAGCCCAGCCAGATCACAATCATCTCCTGCCGCTACCACTATCAGTAGTCGAGGCTGCCGTGAGCAGCTCTGAGCGACTGCGGCCGTAGTCCTGTTCGCTCCGGCAGCCGCAAGCCGGATCATAACCCCGGGTTCTCACTCTAACCGGCCTGCTCGCCCCGGTTCTCCCCCATCACGGGCCGGAACATCTGTCGCCTTGAACAGCGCGGCGAGGCGGTCTGGCGTCTACCGGTTCGGGATCGCATCGACCAGGTTGAAGACGATGCTCGGGTCGCGACCACCGAACAACAGCGAGATCACGACTGCCGCCATCGCCTCGAGGTGGTGAGCCTGCCGAAGATCGCCGACCGGGACAGGCTCGGTGCCCACGGGCACCGCCGTGACCAGTCAGAGCTCGGTTGCTCGGGTGACACGAGTCATTCCGCCGGGCTCGTTCTTTCCGGTGCCCGCTGCTCCAGCACCATCCCGATCAACAGCGCCAACGGATCGTTCGTCAGCAGCTCGTCCGCCTCGTCGATCTGGCTCAGGTGAAGTCCCACCCGAACACCGTAGCCGGCCTGGGAACGGCGGCCGTCGCACCGCCGGCCATATCGCCGTGTGGTTCGCGGTGTCCCGGCGCGCTTCGTAATCGCTGGCTGCGCTGTCAGCCAACACTGCACCAGCGGAGCTGGAGGCAGCGGTACGGGATGTACCGTGCCGCGCACGTCGTCCCCATACTCTGAATGCCGTCATCCAGCAGGCGGCGATGTCTCCGGAGGCGTGACGCTTGCCGCGGGCGGAGCCGCCGGGACGGGCGGGGCGGCTGGGCCCGTCGCCGCGGCAATGACGGCCTGCGGGTCCAGGATCACACCCTGAGCAGCCGCCTTGTAGCCGATCTAGAAAAAAGCCCCGCCAGTCCCGGAGGACGGCGGGGAGAAAGTGACTGACACGCTACCGACGCAGAGTCCTGGGCGTCAGTGGTCCCGGCAGGCCGCGTAGTCGGCCGGCAGCCTTGGTAGCCGAGAGGTACGGCAGGCCAGGTGGACGAGCTGGATCTCGTGGCCGTCTCGGCCGGGTAGGACCGAAGCCCGGCGCCGCGCGCCGCGGCCCTGCCCGCAATGGCGGGACGCGATGGCGGGACGCGATGGCGGGACGCGATGGCGGGACGCGATGGCGGGAAAGGTGGGAACCGCGTCCTTGCCGCCATACTCGAGCCCTGCCAGCCTAATCCGCATGAGGCCGCGCAGCGTGGTCATCGTGCTTTACGACGACGTCCAGAGCCTGGATGTGACCGGCCCGCTGGAGGTGTTCGCCGGGGCGGACGCCGCCACGGAACGGCCAGGTGCGTACCGGATCATGACCGCCGGGCCTGGTGGCCACCCGGTGCGCACATGCAGTGGGTTGCGGCTGCTACCCGACGCCGACATCGACCACGTCGGACCAGCTCACACACTGCTGGTGCCCGGCGGGCCGGGTACGGCCGCCCCCGACCCGGAGCTGGTGCGCCGCATCGGCGAGTTGGCGGCCGAGGCCGATCGTGTGGTCTCCGTCTGCACCGGGGCCTTCCTGCTCGCCGAGGCCGGCCTGCTGGCCGGACGTCGCGCCACGACGCACTGGGCACATTGCGCTCGCTCGACGCTTCCCCGACATCCAGGTCGACGCCGAGCCGATCTACGTCCGAGACGGGAACATCGCCGCCTCGGCCGGCGTCACCGCAGGTATCGACCTGGCGTTGGCGCTGGTCGAAGAGGACCTCGGGCGGGACGTCGCGCTGCTGATAGCCCGGCACCTGGTGATGTTCCTGCGCAGGCCGGGTGGGCAGGCACAGCTCAGCGCGCAGCTCGCTGCTCAGGTCGCCGAACGGCCGCAGCTGCGCGAGGTCCAGCACTGGATCGACGAGCACCCCGAAGGCGATCTTTCCGTCGGTTCTCTCGCCCGCCGCGTGACGCTGTCACCCCGTCACTTCACCCGTGCCTTCGCCGCTGAGGTCGGAGTGACGCCGGGGCGGTACGTGGACGGGGTCCGGCTGGAGACGGCCCGCCGACGGCTGGAGGACACCGACGAGGGAATCGAGCAGATCGCCCGGTCGTGCGGATACGGCACCGCTGAGGCGATGCGGCGCGCCTTCGTTCGGGTCCTGGGTGTGCCGCCGATGGAATACCGCCGCCAGTTCCGACCTCATCCAAATCCAACCTCCGGAGGATACTGATGCAGATCGCGATCATGCTGTATGACCGTTTCACCGGCCTGGACGCCATCGGCCCGTACGAGATCCTCGCCCGCATTCCCGGGGCCGAGGTGATCTTCGCAGCCGCCCGGCCCGGCCCGGTCCGGGCCGACACGGCCAGCCTGACCGTCGTCGCCGATGCCGCGCTCTCCGAGGTCACCGCCCCCGACGTGCTCCTGGTGCCAGGTGGTCCCGGAGCCGCCGACCTCCTGGCTGACCAGCCGACCCTCGACTGGCTGCGCGGCGTTGACGCGGCGGCCACCTGGACGGCCTCGGTCTGCTCCGGCTCGCTCCTGCTGGCCGCCGCGGGCCTGCTCACCGGTCGCCGCGCCACCTCACACTGGATCTGCCTTGATCATCTAACGACGTTCGGTGCCATCGCCACCGCCGAACGAGTCGTCATCGACGGGAAGTACGCCACCGCGGCCGGTGTCTCGGCCGGCATCGATCTCGCCCTGCACCTGACCGGACGCATGGTGGGCGACGACATCGCCGAATCCATCCAGCTCGTTGTCGAATACGATCCCCAACCGCCGTATGCGGCCGGCTCGATCGCCACCGCGCCCGCGGCTCGAGTCGCCGCCCTGCGCGCGAGCGGCCTCGCCGTCAGCGCCTGATCTGTACAGGTCGCTTCACTGACCACTGTTCACCGACACGGCCAACGTTCCACCTGCACGGCAGCGGACGTCCCGTCGGGCGCGAGGTGGAGGAGAAATACTGTTTCTCGCGGCCCGCGCCGTCGCGGGCGTGCTCGGGCTTCCCGCGCCCCCAAGGACCCGGAGGACGAGAATGACAAAGACGAGGACGAAAAGGAAGCTCCCGAAGACCGCGCACACATCCCGGCCCTGGCGAGTTCACGACATCACGCCTGACTTCCGCATCGAGGACGTCTGGGCCCTGCCCACACCAGGCACCGCGCAGGACTTCCCGAGGCTGGTGCGGCTGATCGCCGAGGGCGACACGGGGGACAACCCGTCATGGGTCGCCCGGCTGCTGTTCAGGATCCGCTGGCGCCTCGGAGCCTGGCTCGGCTGGGACGATCCCGACTCGGGTATCGCCATCCGGGTGCCGACGCTGCGTGAACGCCTACCAGCCGACCTGCGCGACGCACCAGCCGGACCCGCGTTCGAGACCCTCCCGTTCCGGTCAGTCTTTCTGACGGACAACGAATGGGCCGCGGAGATAGTCAACCGCACGGTTCACGGAGTGCTGCACGTCGGCTGGATCCCGGACGACGACGCCGGCCGTCAGCCGGCTGGCCACCGAGGCCAGATGACCGTGCTGGTGAAACCGAACGGCCTGCTCGGACGGGTCTACATGGCGGCGATCACGCCGTTTCGCCTGCTGATCGTCTACCCGCCGCTGCTGCGAGGCATCGGAAAGGACTGGCACGAGAGCACCCCCCGCAACCCGCCCGCAGACGCCTGAAGGACGCTCTCCACTCCATCTTTCCGATACCCGCTGTCCAGCACCATCCCGATCAGCAGCGCCAACGGCTCGTTCGTCAGCAACTCGTCAGCTTCGTCGATCTGGCTCAGGTGCAGTCCCACAGGTCAACGGTAGCCGACCGCTTCACGGCGGCAACCGCGACGCCGGTCAGATCGCGGGGACGGCTGCGAGCTCACCGTCGAGTCGTCGCCCCTGACGATCCGCCGCTGTGATGGCCCATCCCACGCGACGGCAACCCGCCCCTCCCCGAGCAGCGGCGGAGGCCCCCGATCATGGTGAACGTCAACGATCTCGCGATCAGCAGCCCGCGCCCGGAGGTCAACTGCGCACGTGCAGCCCGAAACCCGTGCGGCCCGCGGGCTCCAGTCCCTTCTTCAGGTGCAGCGAGGGGATCTCGTAGTCACCGAAGTTCTGTGGTCGGAACGCGATCGGCTCGGTCGACTCCAGGGTGAGCAGGCGCTGCTCCCAGGCTTTGGCGACGTTCGGGTAGTCCTCGCCGGTCATCTGGTCGGTGCCGTACAGCACGAACGGCGGCAGTACCTCGATGCCCGGGTAGTAGAGGATGCCGTGGTGGATCGGGAACAGAAGATCGTCGATGGGGCCGTTGATCCCGCGCGCGGCGTAGTGCGCCTCGGGCCCGCCGGCGGTCACCGACAGCAGGGCCTTCCTTCCCGCGAGGGTGCCTTCGCCGAAGCGCTCGCCGTATTTGGTGTCGCTGTGCTCGCCGACGCCGTACGCGAAGTGGAAGGTGAACACCCGGTCCACCCAGCCTTTGAGGATCGCGGGCATCGTGTACCACCACAGCGGGAACTGGAAGATGATCGTGTCCGCCCACCACAGTTTCTCCTGCTCGGCGAGGACATCCGGAGTGAGCGTCCCGGCGTCGAAGGCCCGGCCCGAGTCCAGAGCGACCTTCAGCGGGCGTGAGGCGTCGGGACCGTAGTCCGCGGCGTCCACGACCGCCTTCCAGTTCATCGCGTACAGATCGCTCACCCGTACCTCGTGCCCGGCGGTCGCCAAGGTGGACACTGCGAGGTCCTTCAACGAGCCGTCGAGTGACTTCGGCTCCGGATGCGCGTAGACGATCAGCGTCTTCATGGGAACTCCTCGGATCGGGTGCCTCCGATCCTTGGTGCCGCGGCGTCCGGCGTTCAGGGGCGCCCATTCCAGCCGCCGAGTCGAGGGACTGCGCCGCGAAGAGGTCGCGCACCTGCCCGGAGTCAGCGTCGACTACTACGTACGCCTGGAGCAGGGCCGCGCGACCCAGCCCTCCGAGCAGGTCCTCGACGCGCTCGCCCGCGTCCTCGGCCTCGACGAGACCGAACGCGGGCACCTCTACCGACTCGCCCGGCAGCGCCGCCGGCGCGCCAAGGCGCCGGGCGGGCGGATCCGGCCGGAGCTGGCGCGCGTCCTCGACCTGGTCCCCGACACACCCGCACTGATCATGAACCACCAGCTGGACGTGCTCGCGGGGAATCGCCTCGCCGGGCTCCTCTACCGCCGGCCGATGCCCGGCCTGAACACCGCCCGGCACATCTTCCTTGAGGAGGCCGAGCGCGGCCTCTACGCGGACTGGGAGAACTGCACCCTCGACGTCGTCGGGCACCTGCGCCTGGCCGCCGGCAAGTACCCCGAGGACTCCCGCCTGGCCTCGCTCATCGGCGAGCTGGCGATGGGCAGTGAGCGCTTCCGCCGCCTCTGGGCGCGCGCGGACGTGCGCGCCCGCATGCATGGGCGCAAGGCGTACCGGCACCCGCTGGTGGGAACGCTGGAACTGCACCAGGAGAACGTCGCGCTACCGGACGAATCGGGCATGGAACTGCTGGTGCTGTCCGCGGTCCCTGGCTTCACCGCCGCCCGGCGTAAAGCCGGCACCACCGGTCGGGTGATCTGGTTCGGGCAGGTCAGCGCGCAGTCCATCACCGTCGACTTCTTCGACTGGATCGATGGGACCGTCGGCGCGCCGATCGAACAGTTCCACTACGCCGGGACGCCTGCCGAGGACGCCGCGGACCTGCGAACCCTGGTACGGCTCATCCGCCGGGGACACCTGCATCCCGAGATCGGCGTCGTCGAGCCCTGGACACGGACGCCGAATGTCATCGAGGACCTGCGGGCGCGGCGCATCCGACGAAACGCGGTCCTCACCGTCGCCTGACATCGCCCCAGCGCGCAACCCCGTCGCACCATCCCGTTCAAGGAGGCAGTGACCGTGTCCTGGTTTGTCGACGACGCCGACGTCGCCGCGATTGTTACGCTCTGTCGTTCCCGCGCGATCGGAGCGGGCGTCGACCCGCGGGTCCGCGCCGTCGCAACGGTCAGCGGCCCCTATCCAATGCCGACCTGGGAGACGCTGCCGCAGTTCGCCACCGACACGCTGACGATCCGCTGCGGCGGCGCGGACGAGGCACAGCGGGTCGCCGCCGCTCTCGCGTACCCGGATCTGCCGGCATCCGTCCACCAGCCCCTGCTCGTCGTAGCTGGCGGAGCGGACACGTTGCCGACGCCGGACCAGGCCCGCCATGTGGCGGCCACCGCGCCCAGGAGAGAACTGCTGCTCGTGGCAGGCGGCGACCACCTGCTCGGAAACAGACGATGGGCCTGGTTGAACCGCACCGCCGACTGGCTGGCCGACCAGGCAACACCCTCAGGCCGCTGACCGGTCAGCAAACGATAATGACCTTTACTCCGACCGCGTCATAGGTTCCACGTGCCACGTGCGCGTGCATCCCTCGTCGCGAGGGCCAGGTCATGTTCCTTGACGGCCAGAGCCACCAGCCCGTCGTACACGGCGCCCCCAGCGATGCCAAGGCGGCTCAACGTCGTGTGAACCTTCTGGGCGTGTGAGCCGCTCAGAGCACACGGTGCCGTAAACCGCGCGTCGAGCAGGCGCGCGGCATCCGGCCCCGACAGTCTTGCGTCGCCCGGCAGTCTGGTGAGCACCGAGTAGGTCTCCGCCAAAGCATGCCCACTCAGCGTGAGCTCCCGCCCGTCCCACCATCGCACCACGTCCACGTGATGCGTATGCGAGCGCACCACGAGGGGAACCGCGACACTCGTGTCGACCGCGGTAGTCATCTGCGACCCGCGTCGATGAGGCCGAACAGGATCTCGTCATCAACAACCGTGTCGCCGGCCGCCACGAGCACGCCGTTCTCCTCCACGAGGCGCGCGGTCCTGCCGGCTGGCACGACCTGCACACCAGCGCCGTACGGCGAGATGTCCACCTTCGTACCCGGGAGCAGGCCCAGCGCGTCGCGGATGAACTTGGGCAGCACGATCCGACCTGCTTGATCGACGACAGCTTCCATGGGAAGGCGATACCAGTTCGATCCCATCACCATGCCTCGCAAGCCGCCGGTCCGCTGGTCGGGCAACCGTGCGGTCGACGTCGTCCCGGCCCGTGGGCCTCCTCCGCCGCACCCCGCGAAAACCATTTGAGTGATCGTCCCAAGTCGACGACGATCTGAGGCCGAGGTGATGGCCGCGGTGTCGACGCTGACCGACGAAGAGGTCCAGACATTCATCGACGAGGGCTTCGTACACGTCCGACGGGCGTTCCCGAGGGCCCTGGCAGACGCATGCCGTTCGATCCTGTGGCGCATGACCGGACTCGATCCCGCCGACCCGGCGAGCTGGACCCGTCCCGTCATCCGGATCGACGGAAGCGGAGAGGAGCCCTTCCGGCAGGCCGCCAACACACCACGGCTGCGCGCCGCGCTCGATCAGCTGGTCGGACCCGGTCGGTGGCGGCCACGCACCGGTCTGGGCACGTTCCCCATCCGCTTCCCGCACCCCGACGACCCCGGTGACGCCGGCTGGCACATGGACGGCTCCTACCTGCCGGACGGCGAAACGTGGTTCTGGCTGAACATCAGATCCCGCGGCCGAGCTCTGCTGATGCTGTTCCTGTTCTCCGACGTCGGCCCCGACGACGCACCAACCCGCATCAAGGCCGGATCACACCTCGACGTGCCGCCGTTTCTGGCACCCGCGGGCGAACGCGGCCGCAACGGACTGGAGCTGTGCGGACAGCTGGACGAGGCAGGCAAGCTCGACAGCCCCGACCGCCCGTTGGTCCTCGCGACCGGGCAGGCCGGCGACGTCTACCTCTGCCACCCGTTCCTCATCCACGCCGCGCAACGACACCGCGGGTCCGTTCCACGCTTCCTCGCCCAGCCGCCGCTGGACCCGGAGGGCCCCCTCGACCTGAATCGCGCCGACGACTCCTACTCCCCGGTCGAACTCGCCGTCCGCCAAGGGCTGGGTGCTGCCGAATAGGGTCCCAGACACTCGGAGTCGCCCCTCGGGTAGGTCGTCCCAGGCCAGGCGACGCCACGCCGGCCGATGTCGTCATCGCGGGCGACTCCGCCGGGCGGAGGCCTCGTTCTCAGCCTGCTGCACCGGCTACGTGATCACGGTGACAAGCTACCAGCTGCGGGGGTGCTCATCTCTCCCCTACTCGATCTCACCGGGTCCGGCGCCTCGTTCCAGGAGCGGGCCGATCAGGATCCAATCTTCAGCCCCGACCTCATCCGCGGCGTCGCGGAGACCTATCTGGGCGGCGCCGACCCCCGCGATCCCGCGGCGTCGCCGCTCTTCGCCTCCCAAGCGTGCCTCCCGCCACTGCTCATACAGACCGGGGGCGCCGAGATACTCCTCAGCGACTCCGAGCGTCTCGCCGCCGCGACCGCGGCCGGTACCGATGTCGTCCTGGACGTCGCCGACGAACTGCCTCACGTGTACCACGGCGCCGTTGACACCCCCGAGTCCATTGCCGCCGTCAGGCAGATCGCCGAGTTCGTTCACCGCGCGGACGAGCATCGTGGGGGCAGACCGTCTTCCACGGCCTGATCGCCCGATCAGTCGGGTCGCGTCTCTTCCGGTGCTGACGACGCGCCGCAAGTCGCGCACCCATGGTCGATCGGGAGAGAGTCGAGGCCCGAAAACGAGTCGATGACAACGACATCGCTGAACATCCCACCCTTCCCGCACCGGCCCGGCATGCACCATCTCGACTTCCGGGTGAAGCTCGTCGGCCACGATCCACGATGGCGGCAGTTCCTGCGGGATCCATGGCTGGACTACGACGCAGTCCGAGATGCGCTGATACCAGCGTCGGCGTACCACGACACGACTACGGTGCCCGGTGCGGGCTCGGCAGTGGCCACCGCGGCCGGCGGTCAACTCGCCGTGTAGTCGGTGTAGTCCCGACAGGCTCCGTAGTCGTCGGCGTCGAGGTAGTGGCACCACGGAAGCTGCGAGTCGGGAAAGCGAAGTCGGCTCGTGCCTTCCAGCTCGCGACCTCCACATGAGCACCAAGATCGCGGACGGGCTCAAGCGCGGGCACGAGGTCCGTGTCGCGGCTGAACAGGACACCGACGTCGTACGCGCCCTCGCAGGCAAGGCGCACGAAATCCACGGCGAATGCGACGTCGATACCTTTTTCCTGCGCGGGCTCGGCCGGCCATGCCTTCGGGTAGCGGAGCTGCCGGCGGACAACGACCACCCGAGGATCACGGGTCCAGCGGTCGGCCTGCCGGTCACTGGCCCTCGCGGCCTCCGGCTGGTGATCGGGGCTGGGACGGCCGCGGTAGACACGGACTGCCGCGAGCTCACCGCCGAGCGGTCGACCATTGACGATCCGCCGCGCCACGCGCACGGAATCAACATGACCATGCTGGCCAGGTGTGCCGGAGGGCAGGAACCTGCTGCGGCAGCAACAACGCGCGGCCATCCGCCTCGGCTCGATGAGCCAACACCCGCGCGGCCTGGTCGAGTCAGGTCAGGTAGATCCGAAACCCGGCGGCGGAATGGGTGAAGCCGACCGCCGCGTAGAAGGCGTGGACTTCCGACCGGTCGTTGCGGGACAGAAGCTGAACCTTGTAGCAGTTGGCGGCGCGAGCGGTATCGAGAACGTGGGTAATAAGCGTCTCGCCGACGCCGCGGGGCGGGTCTGGGCGTCGACGACCATGTTTTCGACGATCGCCCACGGCCGGCTGCCGTGCGTCAGGTTAGCGATGATCACTAGATCGGCGGGCAGCGCGGGCCGGATGCAGAGGCTGCTCATGACACCGATCGTGCAGCCGGCTCGCCGCACCGATCAAGGCCGCTGCTCGGCCGCTCGCAACGACGGAACGTCAGCCCAGAATCGCGAGGAGCGTCTCAGATCGGTTCGACGACGATGTCAGCGCGGTCAAGTGTGGCGGTGTAGGCGCCTATGTCGTCTGGGTCGCTGGTGAGGATCTGGGCCGGACCGTGAAGAGCAGCCGCGATGACGACCAGGGCGTCGATGACGTCCGGCCGCTTCTTCGGGGGAAGACTGGCCTCGGCGAGCATGGCCCCCGCCCGTTTGTACGAGTCGAGGGTGAAGGTTCTCGCGCAGGCGACGCAGCCGGCGGTGCTCGACATGCCGCGCATAGGGGAAGCGCTCTCCCGAGTCTGGGGCACGGTGCAGTCCTTCAGGTACTGGCTGAAGGCATGTACCGTCTTCGGGTCCGGTCGCCACGCCTGGGCAAGGACCGGTCCGATGACGACCGGCCGGTGCGGAGCCGCGCGTAAGCCGTGGTGGAGCAGCCGCGCCGCCGAGCTGTCTCGCAGGAGCGCCACGAGCATCCCGGCGTCATAGACGACAGTACGCGCGATCATGCGACGCTCGCGGCGTCCGATCCAAGCGCGCTGTTCAGGACCCGGCGGACGAGCGCCTGCTCGTCCAGGGTCAGGGCGTCGAACGAAGGCAGGTCCGTCTCAGGGACGCCGCCAGCCTGCTCAAGGGCTGCCTGGTTGCGCGCGTCGAGTGCCGCGAAGGTCGCCGTAGCGGCATCGTCGCGCGCCATCTGCGCGACGGCCGCCGCGATCATGTAAGCGGACACATCCATGCCTGCCGCCTCGGCGTGCATCCTGACCGCGGCCTGGACGTCCGAGGACGTCGAGATCGTGAACCGAATGTTTGGCATGCCGGTATCGTAACACAGCGTATTACGCTGTCGTAGTGATCAGGCCACGGGCCGCGATCAGCCAACGACCGGCGCCCGGGCTGAAGCAGGCGGCCGGCTCTGGGCTCCGCCTACCGGTCGTTCCTTGTTTGTCCGATTTGCCGATCAAGGACCATCCCCACCAGGAGCGCCAACGCATCGGACGTGATGAGGGCGTCCGCCTCTGGATCGCCGGACAGGTGCAGGCCCATGCCCGTCAGGGTATCCACGACGAATACCCCGCCGGACTGGTGCGTCCGGCGGGGTGGGGCGTCAGGGACGCCAGACCACTTCCACCCGTTCGGGGTCGAAGCGGTTCGTTGGGCCGTCAGCCGCCTTCAGTACGACGGCCTCGATGACGGTACTAATGATCTCCCAGCGCTGCTCCAGCTCCAAAGAGGGCCAGCCCTCGGCCAGGTTCGTGACCTTGGGGCCGGTGTGGGCGCGTAGCCACTCGGCCTGCTCCGCCCTCAGGTGCAGGATGGATTGCTCCTGCTCGCGCACACGGGGGAAGACGTACGGGCCGGGCAGCTCGTCCCGGTCATAGGCACCCATGAGTTTCGCGATCTTGGCCTCCGCCTTGGCCAACTCGCCCGCCCTTGGCCACCTGCCCACCTCGGCCTCGACGTCGCGGCCTGCCAGGTAGGCCAGGACCAGCTCGGAGACAAGGTCATCAACATGGCGGCCTGTGACGCCGACCTTGCCGCACCCGCCCGCGGTGACGGCCTTGCAGGCGTAGTGGTGCTTGCCCCACCGCCGGTCGTAGCCGCCCATCAGGTGGCGGCCGCGGAACCCGCAGCAGATGATCCCGGACAGCAGATACTTCCGTCCGCCGATGTGGACGTGCTTGGAAACCCGGCTGGGGTCGCGGAGCTTCGCCACCACCGCCTCCCAGACATCCAGGTCCAGGATGGGCTGCTGCTGGCCCTTGACCGGCTGGCCGTCCGCGTCCACCACGTAGCGCTTCTCCAGCGGGACGGAGGTCGGGCCGTACACCCGGTAGCCGACGATGCGCGGGGACAGGTAGATGTTGCGCAGGACGGGTTTTTGCCACTTCTTGCCCATGGCGCTGGCGATGCCAAGATCGTTCCACTGGCGACAGATGGTGTGGAGGCCAACGCCGGCCAAGATCTGATCCGCCCCCGCGACCAGGAGCGCCGCCGCCGGTTCGTCCTTGGTTTCCTTGTCGGCCAGCCAGCCGAAGGCACGGTTGCCCCCGACGGTAATGCCGGCCTGGGCCATGGCGAGGTGCTTGCGCCGAACCCGCTTGGAGGTGTCCAGGGACTGCCGCGCCTTGAGGGTGACGACGATCCGG
>NZ_JDWE01000072.1:0-14385 GCF_000685765.2 Frankia sp. BMG5.23 | reverse complement strand
GACGATCCTGGGCTCGCCGTCCACACGGGCCGACTCGACCAGGTAGTAGTACGTCTTCCCACCGACCTTCTTCCCCACCAACGACGACATGCTTTAGGTAATACACACCGGAAGGCGAACTGTCGATCAGGCGAGTACTCAAAGATCCAGATCAGACCGTCCTGAACCAGCCACCGGCCAGCTCAACGGACTCCAAAGATCAACTTATCTAGGAAACTCCCGCTAGGCATCTACCTGCGGGTTTGGTCGTCCAGGCGGGGCTCGAACCACCTGTCGAGATCCCGACCATGATCGTTCCACAGCCTTGGATCTCAAAGGGATAGATCGTAAACCGCATCCACCCAGGTCGGAGGAATGATCAAAAAATTGGTGGGGCTCGAACCCACGACCGGAGGATTATGAGGACTATCCGGCTATGCGGTGTGCTGAGCTGCATCGACGCACGTCACGCGCGACCGTGAACGTCGAATACTCCTCTGTACAGAGATCCGTCTGGTTGCAATCCTGTCGAGGAGATCACACCACCCAGCGGTGGTCACAGACCGGCGCGGCCGTGGCCGGTCCGGGGCACGGCCCTGCCGCGGAGGGGCGCCCCGACGGCGGCTGCGGCTTCGACGCGGTCGCGTTGCCTTGCGATGCGCGTCCACGCGAGCCCAGGATCTACGCTGGGATCGGATGGTCGCGTCCCACCGACGTCTTGGACGCGTGACGACTCATCCGCCCGGGAGGCGATGGTGACGACGGCCTTGCCAGAGGACAGCTGGCTGCGCGACCTGCGCCCGCAGCCCGCGCGCGTGACGGCAGCCGAGTACGAGGCGCTGTCGGAGGAGATCGCCCGGTCGATCGAGATCGTCGACGGTTACATCATCTTCTGTGAGGCTCCCGCCCCGGACCACCAGACCGCGGGACGGCGGCTCGCCAACCTGCTGGAGCGGCACGCCCGGAACGCCGTGAAGTCAGGCCGGTACGGCTGCCTGACGGTCAACAACGACGTCGACCTGCGGCTCCGCGACATCCCCCTGCTCAACCGCCGGCCCGACGTCATCCTTTACCGCTGCCTCGATCGTGACCGCGGCGAACGGCTCCGCGCCGAACACGCCCTGCTCGTCATCGAGATCGTCTCGCCCGGCTCAGAGACCCAGGACACCACCGACAAGCTCGGCGAATACGCCCGCGCCGGCATCCAGCACTACTGGATCATCCGACTCGACAACGACGGCGTCACCAGCATCGAACGCTACGCCCTCGACCGCGCCAGCATGCTCTACAAACACCTCGGCACCCTCATGAAAGACGAGGCCGGCGGACCACCGGAAATCACCAACCCCATCCCGATCACCATCACCTGGGATGACCTGGCTTTCTGAGCGTCCCGACAGGTCGACAGGACCAATTTTGGCCCTCCCAGTCATTTGTTACAAGCCGTGCGAGACGATCTTGGCACGGTTGGATGTCGCGGATCAGCGTGGCGCCATCGCTTCACTCGTCCCGGGGGGCGGGGTCAAACGGTCGTAGCGACGCCTCGATAGGATGATCGTGATGGCGTCGAGGGACTGGATGGTGGATGGGCCGGCGGGTGCAGTTGACGGTCGAGGATCGGGAGCCGGCGTAGGGAGAACAGTGGCGGTCCGTGACGGTGGCGGTTCGGCCCCTGTGGGCTCGCAGGAGCAGGCAGTGGACCGGGTGCGGGAGACCGTGGCCCGCAGCCGCAGGTACGGGGCGGTGGCCCCCGAGACGGTGCGTCGTCTCGCCGAGCGTGCCCTGGTCGCCTCCCGGGGGGACGAGCCGGAGGCGGTGAAGCGCACCAAGCGGTCGCTGCACGAGATCTACGGCGCCTACCTGCCGGAGCGGGCCCCCGGCTACCCGGGGCTGCTGCGCGACATCGGTGCGGCGGTCGGGGGCGGGGATCCGGACGCCGTCGCGGCGGCCGTGTCCCGGGCGATGCGGGTGCACGCCTCCACCCGTGAGCGGCTTCCGTACCTGCGGGAGTTCTACGCCGCGGTGTTCGGCGCCGTTCCCACGCCGGCCGTGGTGCAGGATCTGGCCTGCGGTCTGAACCCGCTGGCCTTCGGATCGATGGGCCTGCCCGCGCAGACCACCTACCTGGCCTCGGACATCGACTCCCAGCAGATGGAGTTCCTGGACCGGGCGCTGGACCTGCTGGAGGTCGAGCACCGGGTCGAGGTGGTCGACCTCGTGTCGGGTGCCGTGCCCGCGCAGCACGCCGACGTGACGCTGGTGCTGAAGACGTTGCCCCTGCTGGAGCGCCAGCGCGCCGGCGCCGGCTGGGAACTCGTCGACGCGCTGAGGTCGCCGTTCGTGGTGGTGAGCTTTCCGACCAGATCGCTGGGGCAGCGTTCGAAGGGCATGTTCCAGACGTACTCGGCCGCCTTCGAGGCGCAGGCGGCCGAGCGGGGCTGGACCTTCGACCAGGCCGAGATCGCCAACGAGCTCATCTACATCGTGCGCAGGTGACCGGCCGGGGATTTCCCGGCCCGCGGCCGGATCGACCCGGCAGGCATCGGCCCGGCAGACACGGCCCCCGGGCGGTCTCCCGGTACTCGGAACAGGTCCACCGACCATGGTCACCGGTCCTCCGGGCGACGCAGCACCATGAGGACGTCCCGCGGACCCGGGCGGGTGGGGGCGCCGCGGCGGGCGGACCACCGGGCGGCGAGCTGCCCGGGGTCGACCGTGCGCAGGAGGCTCGGGTCGAAGGCGGGAAGATCCAGGCGGTAGTCCAGCTCGTGCGTGGCACTCACCTGCACCCAGTCCAGACCGGACCCGAGCGCGGCCTGCACGTAGTCCTCGAAGAACATCCGGTTGACGGTGTCGCTGTCGAACACGTGCCAGACCAGGAGATCGATGAGGTCGGCAGGCAGTGCACTGGCCAGCAACGCCCGCAGCTCGTCCCGGGAGTAGGCGAGATGGGCCCAGGGCGGTAACAGGGTGTCGCGCCAGAAGAGCAGGTCCTGCTCCCGGTAGCGCACGTACTCGAGCTGGTGCCCGTCCACCGCACTCCAGATCGGGCCGAAGTGCGCGTACAGCAGGCCCCCGGGACGCAGGACCCGGTGGACCTCGGCGAGCACGGCGGGTACGTCCACGAACTGGAAGGCGTTGCTGGAGAACACGGCGTCCGCGCCGCCGTCGGGTACCGGCATCTGCTCGGCCGGCACGGGCAGGACACGGTACCGGTCCCGGGCGTCCCCCCGGGCCGGGCGACGGGGGTCGACGGCGACCCAGGAAGCCACGTCGCAGGCCCGTGCGTGGTGGTGGGGGGGGAAGAGACCCACCGATCTCGACCACGTCCGCTCCGGCCAGTGGTACCCGGGCGGCGAAGTCGGCGAACACCGCCTCCTCGTCCAGGGCGAGCCCCCCGATGACGCTCATCGGGCTCCCGGTGCGGTGAGCGTCGCGTGCTCCAGGGCCACCGGGCGGCGGCGGAGACGGGACTGGGTCACCGCCTCCGCGATGCGCAGCGCGGCGAGGGCGTCGTCGAGCGTGCAGGGACTGGGACCGCCGGTGCTCACCATGGTCACGAACGCCTCCATCTCGGCCCGGTACGCCGTGGCGAACCGGTCCATGAAGGACGACCAGGGCTGCGCGGCGGGTACCGGCCCGTCGGGTTCGACCGAACGCAGCGGCACCCGGGCGTCGAGGCCCACCGAGATGCTGGCGGAGGTTCCGGCCAGATCCATCCGCACGTCGTAGCCGTGCCCGTTGTAACGGGACGCCTGCAGGGTGGCCAGGGAACAGTCGTCGAGGGTCAGCAGCACCACGGTCTCGTCCACGTCGCCGACGTCACCGAAGTACTCGGCGCCGCGCCGGGCACCTGCGGCGAACGCCTCGACCACCTCGCGTCCGCTCACCCAGCGCAGGGCGTCGAAGTCGTGGATCTGGCAGTCACGATGGATGCCGCCGGACACCGCCACGTAGTCGAACGGCGGCGGCTGAGGATCCGCGGTGACCATGTGCACGCGCCGCAGCTGACCCAGGGCACCGGATCTCAGGGCCTCCCGCCCGTTGCCGAACCCGGTGTCGAACCGGCGCTGGAAGCCCACCTGCACCGGGATCCCCGAAAGCCTGACCTCGGTGGCCACGCGTTCACCGACGCTTAGCTCCCGGAAGACCGGCTTCTCGCAGAAGGTCGGAATGCCCAGGGCGCAACACCGCAGGACGATGTCGGCGTGGGTGTCGGTGGGAGAGGCGATCGCCACCGCGTCCGGGCGGAGGGCGATCAGCGCCTCGAGATCCGCCGCGACCCGGGCCCCGGCCGCGCTCGCCCCGCGGGCGGCCTG
Organism: Frankia sp. BMG5.23; assembly: GCF_000685765.2. Lineage (NCBI taxonomy): Bacteria > Bacillati > Actinomycetota > Actinomycetes > Frankiales > Frankiaceae > Frankia > Frankia sp. BMG5.23. The sequence continues at coordinate 10,087 of NZ_JDWE01000072.1, read as the reverse complement.
CTCCTGGTCGACGTCGGTGATGACCAGTTCGTCCACCCGGGGGTCGTCGGCCAGCGTGCGGGCGTGCACGGCGCCGATTCGGCCGGCCCCGACGAGTCCGATCCGCATGTCAGGCCACTGGCCAGGGACGCGCGGTACCGGCGACGCGGTTCCAGACGTTGATCGCCGCGATCACCCAGACCAGTTCGGCCAGCTCCACCTCGGTGAGGACCACCGAGACCTCGCCCCACATCTCGTCCGTGACCGGCCGGCGGTCCATCTGGGTGATGGCCTCGGTGAGGGTCAGCGCCGCACGTTCCTGTGCCGAGAAGTGCGGCGACTCGCGCCAGACGGGCAGGGCCAGCAGCTGCTTCTGGGTCGCGCCGGCCTCGAGGGCGGCCGGGCTGTGGGCGCCGACGCAGAAGGCGCACCCGTTGATCTGGGAGGCCCGGGTGCGGACCAGTTCCAGGAGCGAGGCCGGCAGGCTGACCTTGTCGGTGGCGGCGTCGAAAGCCTCCATGGCCGACATGATGTGGGGAGCCAGGAGGTCCACACGGAGACGAAAAGAGCTGGAGGTTAGCGTTTTCTCCGCCATCGATGAATTCCTCTCGACCAGGCGTTGAATCGGATCGCGGATTACCGGCGGGCCGGCGGTTCCCGGCGGGGTCTAGACGTGGGGACGCGCGGGAGATCACCGGGTGGAACCTGCCGGGAACCGCTGTGCTGGCATGGGACGCGCGGGTATCGGACGCGCGGGCGATGGCGCGCTCCGCGGCCGGCACGTTCTCGTCGCGCAGCAGGTCGGCGAGGTAGTCCGTGACGCTGTGATAGGTGCGATCCGCATACCGGTGCCGGTATCCCTCGCCTTCCTGCGGATCGGCGAGCAGCAGATCGTGCAGCGCGGCCGGCGGGTTATGATAGAGGAACTGCAGCACGGCCGTGTCCCGTTCGGCTTCCAGGAGCTGCTCGAACGGCGTCCGGGTGAAATCTCCGATGAACAGTGCGGTGCCGCGGAACTTCTCGTTGAGATTGGTCATCTCGCAGGTGGCTATCACATGCCCGCGCGGGTTGACGCCCAGTTGCAGACTTCCACAGTCGGGGAGCCGGTCCGGCGTGAACCGGCTGTAGTGCCTGGTGAGAGCCGCCATGACTTCCGGGTCGTTGCCCTCGGTGGTCAGGCTGTTGGGGTAGACCGTCTCACCGCCCAGGTCCAGGTCGTCCAGCAGCTGGGCGTCCACGTCGGGCAGGTGGGAGGCCACCCAGCTCAGCTCGTGCACCATGCCGAGGTCGGCGCAGGCCCGGCGGAGGTGGCGCAGCCGCTCGACCGGCACGAACGGCAGGTGAAAGGCGCTCGCACTCGGGAAGATCGCCTGGACCCCGGCCTGCTGGAGACGGCTCACGAGCGTACGGGCGCGTTCGGGGGTGCGGGCCCAGAAGCCGTTCGTGTTGAGGGAGACGTAGTACCCGAGATCCGTGGCGGCGCGGGCGAGCGCACAGGTGTCCTCCGGATGAAGCATGATCTCGCCGCCGCCCAGGTCGAGGAACCTGCGACCGAACCTGGCTGCCGTCCGCAGGATTTCTATCGCGGTGGCCAGGTCGAACCTCTCCCGGCGATGTGGACTCGATTGGACCAGGCAATGTGCGCAGGTCGCGTTGCAGGCATAGGTGTAGATCAGGTACACGCGCTCGTGGTTCCCGTAGGTGTAGCACACCCCGGTATGCGGATAGACCTGTTCCAAAATTCCCCCAAACCCATTGCTTTTACCTGGGCGGATTCGGCCGCGAACGAGCGATCTCGACAAGTGCGGGAACGCCGTCGGGAACTGTCGGTGGAGAGCAGGGTTGTCTCCCGGCAACGATTGCGTCACTGTAGGACAACATGGCGAGATTGGTCAACTGTGGCTCACCGGCTTCATCCGCGACGACGGCGGGTGACGTTGAGGTGGAACTGTGATTGGCGTAGCAACCAGTTCTGCGTTGCCGGGGTCCTGTGGAGGGCATGGTTGTCCGGGATCAGGCACGGGTCGTACGCGGAGGTACTGAGGCGCCGATCCGCTTCAGGAAACGACGGGGAACTCCCCGTGTCGGCGCCGCCGGTCGGGCCGCGGGTTGCCCGTGCCATTGTTTGCGCTGGTCAGGTCGGGTCTTCGCGGTCAGGGGTGGGACGGGGTTGTGGGGCGGCGGGGTCGGCGCCGGGCGGCGGCGATCCCGGTGTGACCCGCGCGGCGGACGGGGCCGATCATGTCGTGACGGAGCGTGAGTGCGGTGTGGGGCCGGTCGCCGGCCCGGGCTCGGGAAGCCATCTCACGGAACGTCACGTCCCTTACCTGTGAGGCTGCCGTCCCCCGTCGTGCTGTCGTCTTTCTGTCATCCGGCCCCTCCGGGGCGGGCGGCGCTGCGGGCGGGACCGGCCTGTGGGGGCGGTCACACCGGCGGTCATGGGAGACGACCGCCGCGGTCCTGACGGCCGGCCCGGCCTGGTCGTGCGGGCGTCGCGGGTGACCCGCGTCGCGCGGCGGTGTGGTGCTCGAGGTGCACGCCCCGTCCCGGGCAACCCCGGCAGGGCAGGATCCGCAGGGCGCTCCTAGGATGGCCGACGCAGGAACGCGGCGCCGCCGCGTCGGCGGCGGAGTCGGGCCGGAAAGCGGAGTCGGGCCGGAGAAAAGCGGAGTCGGGCCGGAGAGGAGTGCCACCGTGCCGGGCACGCTCTATCTGGTCCCGGTGCCCATCGGGGACCCCGGCGACATCACCGCCCGAGCCGTCGACGTGCTGCGGCAGGTCCCGGTGGTCGCGGCGGAGGACACCCGCAACGCGCGGCGCCTGTTGCAGCCGCTCGGGACGTCGCCCCGGTTGCTCAGCTACCACGACCACAACGAGCAGGAGCGGGGTCCCCAACTGCTGTCGCTGCTGCAGGAGGGCGCGGACGTCGCCGTGATGTCGGACGCGGGCACCCCGCTGGTCAACGACCCCGGCTACCGCCTGGTCGCCGCGGCCATCGAGGCGGGGATCCCGGTCCGCCCGCTGCCGGGGGCCAGCGCGCCGGTCACCGCGCTCGTCGGATCCGGCCTGCCGGTACACCGGTTCCACTTCCTCGGGTTCCTGCCCCGCCGACCGGCCGCCCGCCGGGCGGCCCTGGAGCAGGTGCGCGGTCTCGACGCCTCCCTGGTGCTGTTCGAGGCGCCACACCGGATGACCGAGTGCCTGGCCGACCTGACCGCCGTGCTGGGTGAGCGGCGGGCGGCGCTGGCACGCAACCTGACCAAGCCGGACGAGCAGTTCATCCGGGGGACGCTCGACGAGCTCCGTGCCGTGCTGGCCGGGGAGCAGCCGGTCCGCGGGCAGTTCACGGTGGTCGTGGAGGGGGCGGGGACGCGGGCCGCCGCCGGGGAGACGGAGCTGGCCGACCGCGTCGCCGAGGCGATGCTGCGGCACGGAGCGGGTGCCCGGCTGGCCCGCGAGGTGGTCCGTGAGGTCACCGGCCTGCCGCGCAACCAGGTGTACGCACTGGTCGGGGAGGCCGAGGGCCGGGTCCGGTCCGGTACCTGCCCGCCCGCGGGTGGACCGGCCGACTAGACTGGTTCTGAGATGCCGAGGATGAGTCCGCCCGTCATGCCTGTTGTGCCGGCTCCCGTGCTGGCGACGCCGCACGGGACGGTCGAGCTACCGACGTTCCTGCCGGATGGCACCCGGGCGGCGGTGCGCAGCACGGATCCCCGTGACCTGCGCGAGGTCGGGATCGAGGCGGTGATGTGCAACGCCTTCCATCTTGCCCAGCGGCCCGGTGTCAGGCCGGTGAAGCGGGTCGGCGGGTTGCGTCGCTTCATGGCCTGGGACGGCGTGGTGGTCACCGACTCGGGCGGGTTCCAGGTGCTGTCCCTGCTGCGGCGGCAGGGGCAGCACAGCGCGATCCGCCCCGGCGGGGTGGTCTTCCGCAATCCTGCCGACGGCACGAAGGTCGAGCTCACCCCGCAGCGGGTGATCGAGTGGCAGTTCGGGCTGGGCTCGGGCGTCGTCATCGCGCTCGACGACTGCACGGGTCCGGAGGACTCGCCGGCCGAGGTGGTGGCCTCGGTCGACCGCACGATCCGCTGGTTCCGCGACACCCGTACCGCCTTCGATCTCCAGTGTCGGCAGCGCCGGCTGGAGAACCCGCCGCTGCTGGTCGGTGTGGTGCAGGGCGGTGCGGATCCCGACCAGCGCAAGCGCTGCGTGGAAGCCCTGGTGGAGGCGGGTGCGCAGGGGTTCGGCTTCGGCGGCTGGCCCCTGGACGGCAACGGCGTGCTCGAACGGGAGATGTTCGCCCTGCTCTCGGCGTCCACGCCGCCCGAGGCCCCGCTCTTCGCGCTCGGGGTGGGCAAACCCGAGCATCTCGTGGCGCTGTGCCAGATCGATTGCCGGTGGGTGTTCGACTGCACCATTCCCACCCGGGACGCACGGCATGGTCGCCTGTACGCCTTCAACAACGCCCCGCTGGCCGCCGACGGGTCGTTCTACCAGAACGTCCACATCCTGGACGAACGCAACCATCGCATCGACGAGCCGATCTGTCCCACCTGCGACTGCCCCACCTGCACCCGGTACGGCCGGTCGTACCTGCACCATCTCTTCCGGGTCAGGGACGGGCAGGCCGACCGGCTGGCCACGCTGCACAACCTGCGCTTCTACACTCGACTTATCGAGCAGCTGCGGGCGGGCGGGCGCGCGCTGGCAGCCGGCCCGGCCGAGGTTGGGGACGACGACACGTGACGGTGAACCCGACCCGGGGCGCGGTCGGAGGGACGGACCCCCGACCCGCCGCGGTGGTGCTGTTGAGCGGGGGGCTGGACTCGGCAACCGTGCTCGCCATCGCCAACCAGCAGGGATTCGCCTGCCACGCGTTGAGCTTCCGCTACGGCCAGCGGCACGAGGTCGAACTCGCCGCGGCCCGGCGGGTGGCCTCCGCGCTCGGGGTGGTCCGGCATGTGGTGGTCGACATCGACCTGGGGGTCTTCGGCGGGTCGGCGCTGACCGACCCGACCATCGCCGTCCCGGCGGCCGGAACGGCGGAGGAGATCCCGGTCACCTATGTCCCGGCCCGGAACACGATCTTCCTGTCCTTCGGGCTGGCCCTGGCCGAGACCGCGGGTGCCTGGGACGTGTTCATCGGCGCGAGTTCGGTCGACTACAGCGGCTACCCGGACTGCCGTCCCGAGTACCTGGCCGCCTACCAGGCGATGGCCAACCTGGCGACGAAGGCCACCGTGTCGGGTGAGCGCACCCTGTCGATCCATGCCCCGCTGATGCGCCTGAGCAAGGCGGACACGATTCGCCTTGGTCTCTCGCTCGGGGTTGACTACGGGCTGACGCACAGCTGCTACGACCCGGGGCCGGACGGCCGGCCCTGTGGGCGGTGCGACTCCTGCTCGCTGCGGGAGCGTGGTTTCACCGAGGTGGGGGTCCCTGACCCGGCGGGGGGCTGACATGGTTTATCGGATCAAGGAGATCTTCTACACGCTGCAGGGGGAGGGCGTGCGGTCCGGCCGCCCGGCGGTGTTCTGCCGGTTCGCCCTGTGCAACCTGTGGACCGGGCGGGAACGCGACCGTCACCGGGCGGTGTGCCAGTTCTGCGACACCGACTTCGTGGGTACCGACGGCCCCGACGGCGGCGTGTTCGACACCCCGGACGACCTGGCCGACGCCGTGGCCGCGCGGTGGCCGTCCGATGCCCCCGGGGCGCTGCCCTACGTGGTCTGCACCGGCGGTGAGCCGTTGTTGCAGCTCGACACCCCGGCCGTGTCCGCCCTGCACACACGAGGTTTCGAAGTGGCCGTCGAGACCAACGGCACCTGCCCGGCGCCGGCCGGGCTGGACTGGGTGTGCGTGTCCCCCAAGGCGGGGGCGCCGCTGCGGCTGACCACCGGTGACGAGCTGAAACTGGTCTTCCCGCAGCCCGGCGCCGGACCGGAGCTGTTCGCCGGCCTGGAGTTCGGCCATCACCTGCTGCAGCCGATGGACGGGCCGCACCGGGAGGCCAACACCCGGGCGACGCTCGACTACTGCCTGGCCCACCCACGCTGGAGGCTCAGCATTCAGACCCACAAGATCCTGGGGATCCGCTGATGGAGATCTTCCGCGAGTTCACCTTCGAGGCCGCGCACCGCCTGCCGGAGGTGCCGGAGGGTCACAAGTGCGCCCGGCTGCACGGGCATTCCTTCCGGATCGCGATCCAGGTGGTCGGCCCGGTCGACCCCCGGGCTGGATGGGTGATGGACTTCGCCGACCTCCGGGCGGCGTTCGCTCCGCTGCACGACCAGCTGGACCACCGCTACCTCAACGAGGTGCCGGGCCTGGACAACCCGACCAGCGAGAACCTCGCCCGGTGGATCTGGGACCGGCTGGCCGGCGAGCTCCCGCTGAGCGCGGTCACCGTCCGCGAGACCTGCACGTCGGGGTGCATCTACCGAGGTGACGAGCCGGACCGGACACCGGCGTGACCCCGCCGGGCGCCGACCAGGAGGCCGTGGCGGCGGCCGCCGCCCGGATCGCCCGTTCGGCCAAGTACCGGGGCGTGCACCCCGAGACCATCGCCCATGTCGTGGAGCAGGAGGCGAGCGCCGGGGGAACCGGCCCGGTCGAGCACCGGGCCCGGGTGCGGCTGCACCGGGTCGCCGCCCTGCACCTGCTGAGCGGGCGGACAGCGGTGCTGCGCCGCGAGGTGGCACGGTTGCCGACCGGCGATCCGCAGGCCCTGAAGGCCGGCTGCCGGGCCGTGCTGGCCCGGCACGTCTCCACCGCCGAGCGCCTTGCCGACCTGGACGACTTCTACCCCGCGCTGCTGTCGGTCCTGCCCGCCCCGGACACCGTTGTCGACATCGCCTGTGCGTTGAACGTCCTCACCGTCCCCTGGCTGCTGGAGACCTGTGACGCCACGTACACGGGCTACGACCTCAACGCCGACTTCGTCGAGATCGGCAACGCCTTCCTCGCCATGGTGCATCCGCAGGGCTGGGTGGTCCACCACGACGTGGTGGCCCAGGGTCCCCCACCGCGGGCCGATCTGGCACTGCTGCTGAAGACCTACCACTGCCTGGAGGACCGTCGGCGGGGCAGCGGCCTGCGGCTGGTCGAGACCGTCGACGCCCGGCACGTCGCCGTCTCCTTCCCCACCCGGGCGATGAACGGGCGGCCGGCCGTCTTCGCGCCGCCGATGCGGGAGGAGCTGGAGCGGCTGGCCGACCGGCGCGGCTGGTCGGTGGACCGGGTGCGGCTGAGCACCGAGGAGCTGGTCGTCCTCGGCCGGTCGCCGCAGGACATGTCGTCGCCCGAGGCGCTCCCGACCCGGGCGCACCAGGGCTGAGGATCGGCGGGTTATGCTCGTCAGCGGTGCCGGTGTGCGGGAACGGGAGAGGGAGCGTCGGTGATGCGGCAGTGGCCCTGACGAAGCTGGGCAACCCGGAGGCGAAGGCCGACCGGTCCCTGGAGACGTTCCCGATCGACGACACCTCGCAGGAGATCAGGATCGACTGCCGGGAGTTCACCTGCCGGTGCCCGATCACCGGCCAGCCGGACTGGGCGACGATCCGCATCGACTACCGGCCGGGCGGGCGTGGTCTGGAGACCAAGAGCCTCAAGCTCTACCTGGAGACCTTCCGGGAGGAAGGGATCTTCCACGAACACCTGGCCACCCTGATACGTGACGATCTGGTGGCCGCGCTCGCTCCGGTGCAGCTCACCGTCACCGTGAACTTCAACGCCCGGGGCGGCATCGCGCTGGCGGCCTCCAGCACCTACCGTCGCGAGGCCTGACCCCGCCCCTGCCGGACGGTCCTGGACCTCGGCCGAGCTCACCAGCGCCCCTACGACGGCACGCACCGTGTTCGTCGGACGGCGCTCCTGCCCGGAGTGCCTCCCGCGCGGAGCGCGGTCACCCTGGTCGACGGCTGCCGCGTTTTCGCCTCCGGACTCAGGGTCACTGCCCGGGGGTGCGGACCGCCGTCGGCATCGCGGCGTGGGAGACGCCACGATCGCCAGCGGCTTCTCCTTCTGAGCCACATGGCCGGAACGGCGCCCGGATGAACATCTTCCCCTCGTCGCTGACACCCCCACACGTCAGCTGATAAACCAGTCTTCCGTCAGAATCCGTGCCGACCCATACGGCCAGAGAAAAGTGGCATGTCAGCGGCTTCGCCACACCTGTCAGGGAAAAAGCCAGCCCGTCGGAGTTGGCTCAGAACTGCCTTTCGTCGGGCCGACGCCGGGCCGAAGGCAATCCCCGCCGCCTTCTTCCGAAGGAGCAGCTGTGCCATGAGCGTTTTCCATCCTCGGTTCTCCTAAATTCCTTCGTGCGTCAGGACGAGGATGGCTTGGGAAATTGTGCCGACGCGGCGGGGGCAGCCGCGGTACCGGTCGAGGACATGCCAGTTCTTGAGGACGGCGAATCCTCGTTCGCCGACAGCGCGGGTGGCCGAGAGGCTGCGGTTCTTCTCCTTGTCGGCGTCGGGTAGTTCGGCGTTCTGGGGTTTCTTGCGGGGGGTGAGGAGTTGTTCGCTCTCGCCGCCGACGTAGCCCTTGTCGGCGTAAAGGTAGATCGTCTCCGCCTGGTTGATCAGGTGGAGGATGTTGTGGGACCTCGCGGCGGTGATGTCGTGGGTGGATCCGGGCAGTCCGTCGGAGATCCAGATCATCCGGCCGTAGGGGTCCATCAGGCCCTGGAGGTTGACGCCGTGGTGTTTGTGTTTGCCGGAGTAGTAGAGCCTGTTGTGGGCGCGGATCCGGTTGATGCGGATGACGGTGCCGTCGAGGATGAGGAAGTTGCTCCGGCACCAGGCGAAGGCCCAGACGGCGGCGAGCAGGGTCCGGCCACGGCCGGCGAGCAGCGCGACGGCCTCGTGGACGTAGCGGCACACAGTGGCCACCCCGACCTGGAATCCCTCGACGAGGCGGGTGTAGGTGTCTCCGTTGCGCAGGTGGGCCAAGGCAAGAAGTGCCTGGTCACGGGCCGGGACCTTGCGCCAGTTCCCGTGGCGTTCGCGGTCGTCGGCGAGCAACGCCGTCAGAAGGTGTTTGAGATCGTCGTTTAGATGATTCTCTGTAGCGGTCGGGGTCCGGGCCGCTGGGCGGGGGTGCGCCGGTCGATGCGGCGGACCATGGTGGCGATCATGGCCCAGCGGATGAGGGATTCGGCGTGGTCGGGGCGGCGTTCGTAGTCGCGGGCGTGCCGGCGGTAGCCGGTGATCCACGACCACGTTCGTTCGACGACCCAGCGACGTGGCAGGACGGAGAAGCCCTTCTGCCCGGCGGGTTTGCGCACCACCTGCAGGGTGAGGGTCAGGATCCGGGCGGCCCAGTCCACGAAGACACCCGCGAACCCGGCGTCGGCGAACACGAGCCGTAGCCGCCGGCCGGCGAAGAAACTGTCGAGGAGGAGCTGCCGGCCACTGGCGGTGTCATGGGTGCTGGCCGGGACCACGAGCACGGCCAGCAGCAGTCCCATCGTGTCCACAGCGATGAACCGCTTACGACCGTTGACCTTCTTGCCGGCGTCGTAGCCGCGGGAGGAGGCGGGCACGGTGTCGGCGCCCTTCACCGACTGGGAATCGATGATCCCCGCCGACGGTTCGACATCGCGTCCTTCCGCCCGGCGGGCCTGCTCCCGCAGCACGTCGTGAACACGTTCGGTGACACCCAGATCGTGCCAGAGGGCGAAGTAGTAGTACACGGTCTACCACGGCGGATAGTCCGACGGCAACGCCCGCCACGCACACCCCGAGCGCACCACATACAGGATCGCGTCCACCAGATCACGCCGATCATGCTTCTCCGGCCGGCACACCGCCGCCGGCGGCGGGAGCAACGGCCCGACCAGAGCCCACTGCGAGTCCGACAGATCCGACGGATACCGATGACGGTGAGCATGCGCCATCCGTCCACCGTCAGCCCCCAGCCACCCCCACCCGGCCATGATCCGACGAGTGCACCCCCATCGCGCACCCCGGAAGATCACACACCGTCACCAGCGGGCATTCTCAAACACCTTCTCAGCTTGTCGTTTAACCTTCGGGTGTCACTCTGTGTGATAGTCGCTGGTGGTTTGGGGTGGGCCGGCGTGTCGCCGTGACGTGAAGCGGCC
>NZ_JDWE01000071.1:0-17612 GCF_000685765.2 Frankia sp. BMG5.23 | reverse complement strand
CGGGGAGTCGTGACTGTGCCGGCCGGGCGAGCGGTCGAGCACGACACCGACGACCGACCAACCCGACGTCGGATCCCGCTGGGCCAGCCGGACCAACGCCGCCGCGGAGTCCCCCGCCCCGACCACCAGCACCCGGTGCAGGCAGCGGCCCGCCCGGCGCATCCGGTGCAGGTAGCCGCGCGCGGTGGCGCGGCCGGCCACGGTCAGCAGCAGCGCCGTCGGGAAGGCGATCAGCACGTAGGCACGCGCGAGCTCGGCCTTGGTCGCATAGGACAGGACGGCCACCACCGCGGTGAGCTGCGCGGCGGCGTTGAGGACCCGGCGGAACTCCTCCGAGCCGCTGCCGAGGAACCGGCTCTCGTACGCCCGGCTCAGGTACATCGACAACACCCACGCGACGGGCAGCAGGATCGACATGGCGACATACGGCGTCGCGGAGACCGGCTTCAGGTCGAACTCAACCAGTCCGCCGAACCGGACCAGGTAGGCCACTCCCGCCGCGACCACGCAGGCGGCCGCGTCGGAACCCACGAGCAGCCAGCCGTACGGCCGTTCCCAGCGAACCTTCGCCCGGTAGTCGACGACACCGTCGGATGTTCCGTCCGCGCCGGGGCCCGCGCCGGGGCCCGCGCCCACCTCGTACCCGTCGTACCGGGCGGGCTCATCGGCCCCGTCCAGCGGTTTCGGGATGGCATCCGTGCCCGGCCCCGCGGCCAACCCCACCTGTGCATGGCTGAAGACAGTGTCCGTCACCTGGCAGACCCCCCACGGCCGCAACATCTTCGGACCGACGACGACGGGGGGAGCGCTGCTTGGCGCCGACCACGCGTGTCACCTGCGTATCGACGTGCCCAGGCCTGGTGCCGAGCCCCCGAACCCGCCGCACCACCGGCCATCCGGACCCCCCATCCGACCGGCACCGCACATACGCGAGTAACTCTAACGTGCCGAGATAGGAGGATCCACGACGTCAACCCCGATGACTCATACGCGTAACAAAAATCGCGACTAGGCGGTCAAGGGACACGACAGTCAGGAGACACAACAGTCAGGAGACACCGGACAGGTACGCCCGTAGCAGCCGCTCGGCCTCGTCGATCGCGGCGAGCTCGACGTACTCGTCCCGGGCATGGGCCAGGTTGGGATCGCCCGGCCCGTAGTTGAGCGCCGGGATCCCGAGCTCGGCGAAGCGCGCCACGTCCGTCCAGCCGTACTTCGCCACCGGCACACGACCGGTGGCGGCGACGAACGCCGCCGCGTGCGGGGCGGCGAGCCCGGGCAGCGCCCCGCCGACGAGATCGGTGACCTCGACGTCGTAGCCACCCAGCACCTCGCGAACATGCGCCACCGCCTCGTCGGGGCCCCGGTCCGGAGCGAACCGGAAGTTCACCGTGACCTGGCACCGGTCGGGGATCACGTTGCCCGCCACCCCACCGTCGATCCGCACCGCGCAGAGCCCCTCACGGTAAGTGCAGCCGTCCAGCGTCACCGTCCGCGCCCGGTAGCCGGCGAGGCGGCGGAGCAGATCGCCGGCCTTGTGGATGGCGTTGTCCCCGAGCCACGACCGGGCCGAGTGCGCCCGGGTGCCGGGAAGCGTCACGACCACCCGCAGGGTGCCCTGGCAACCCGCCTCGATCTCGCCGGAGGTCGGTTCCATCAGGATGGCCAGATCCGCATCCAGCCAGTCCCGGTGCCGGGCGGCGAGCCGACGCAGCCCGTTGCGGGCCGCCTCGACCTCCTCGTGGTCATAGCAGACCCAGGTGACGTCGTGGCTCATCGCGCCGGGCGTGGCGACCGGGAGCGTGGCCGCGAGCCGCAGCGCGACCGCGACCCCTGCCTTCATGTCCGACGTCCCGCAGCCGTAGAGCCGCCCGCCCACCACACGCGAGGGCAGGTTGCCCGCCAGCGGAACGGTGTCCAGATGGCCGGCAAGCAGGATCCGGCCGGGCAGCCCCAGCTCGGTCCTGGCCACCACGGCGTCACCGTCCCGGTCAACCCGCAGCCCGTCCACCGCGGTGAGCGCCTTCTCCACCGCGCCCGCGAGGGCGGCCTCGTCCCCACTCACCGAGGGCACGTCAACCAGCGCCCGGGTCAGCTCGCCGACGGGCGCCGTGAGGTCGAGGCTCATGCCGTCACACCCTACGGTCACCGGGCCAGCGGATCGTTAACCGGCGATAAGATCATTAACCGGCGACAGGACGCCAGCCGGCAACAAGATCGTTAGCCGGCGACGCCATGCTCCCGCAGGATGTCGTTCAACGCCAGCTTGTCGTGGATCTCGCCCTCGGCGAGCGTCCGCAGCACCAGGATGCAGGGCATCGCGAACTCTCCGCCCGGGAACGACTTCACCCGGTTGGAACCGACCGCGACCGCCCGCTCCGGGATCTCCCCGCGCGGGTACTCCGCGCCGGTCGTGGCGTCGAAGACATGGGTGGAGGCGGTCAGGATCGCCCCGGCGCCGAGCTTGGCCCCGCGGCGCACCCGCGCGCCGTCCACCACCATGCAGCGACTGCCGACGAAGGCGTCGTCCTCGACGACGACGGGGACCGCGTTCGGCGGCTCCAGGACCCCGCCGAGCCCGACCCCACCGGACAGGTGCACGTTGCGGCCGACCTGGGCGCAGGATCCGACCGTGGCCCAGGTGTCGACGAGGGTGCCGGCGCCGACGTAGCCGCCGATGTTGGTGTAGCTCGGCATGAGGACGGCCCCGGGCTCGACGTGCGCGCCCCAGCGCACGATCGCGCCCGGTACCACCCGCACGCTGTCGAACCGGGTCTTGAGCGGCACCCGGTCATGGAAGTGGAAGTCGCCCGCGGACGACTCGACCATGGCGAGAACCTTGAAGGACAGCAGGATCGCCCGCTTGGCCCGCTCGTCAACGGCGACCGAGCCGTCCACGGTGACCGTGGCGACCCGGGCCACTCCCGCATCGATGGCGTCGACGGCGGCCACCACGATCTTGCGGGCGTCGGCGTCGGCGGGGGTCAGCTCCGCCCGCCGTTCCCACAGTTCGTCGACGGCGGGATCGATCGGAGAGTCGAGGGATGTGTTCGAGGCGCTCACAAGCCCGACCCTACGAGGTGACCCCGGCCGCACGAGATGGCGGGGCCGCGGATCCGGGCCGGGTGCTAACGGATGTCCGGCTCGGCACCCCCATAGCTGCCCTGAGTGACCGGCTGACCGTAGTCGGGCCGAGCGCCATGGCCGGGCCGAGCGCCATGGTCAGGCCGAGCGCCACGGCCGGGCCGAGCGCCATGGCCGGGCCGAGCGCCATGGCCGGGCTGCCCCGTGGCGGCGACCGGCGACAGCATCGTCATCCGCTCGGGAACAGTCGCCACCTGCGAGTCCGCGGCGGTCAGGGCGATCCGGACGTGATACCGGCCAGCCTCCCCGTAAAACGTCCCGGGCGCGACGAGTATCCCGACCTCGGCCAGCGCGTCCACCGTGGCCCAGGCCTCCTCACCCCGGGTTGCCCACAGGTAGAGGCCGGCCTCGCTGTGATCGATGGTGAAACCCGCGACCGCGAGCGCCGCCGCGAGGACGGCCCGCCGGTTGGCGTAGCGCGCCCGCTGATCCGCCACATGCATGTCGTCGGCGTACGCAGCCGCCATGGCGGCCTGCACGGGCGTCGGCATCATGAAGCCGGCGTGCTTGCGGACCGCGAGGAGACCCTCGACCAGGGCCGGGTCACCGGTGACGAACCCGGCCCGGTAGCCCGCGAGGTTGGACCGCTTCGACAGCGAATGCACCGCCAGCAGTCCCTCGTGGGAGCCGCCGCACACGTCGGGGTGCAGCACCGAGACGGGCCGGCTCTCCCAGCCCAGCTCGATGTAGCACTCGTCGCTGGCGACGATCACACCGCGCTCCCGCGCCCAGGTGACCACGGCGCGCATCTCGTCGACCGTGAGCACCCGCCCGGTCGGGTTCCCCGGCGAGTTCAACCAGATCAGGGTCACCCCGTCGGCCGGGCCCGCCACCGGTTCGCAGCGGGCGAGCAGCGCGCCGACCTCGTAGGTTGGATAGGCCGGGGTCGGCACCCACACCCGGTCACCGGGTTCGAGCCCGAGCTGACCGGGGAGCTGGGCCACCAGTTCCTTCGTCCCGAGCACGGGCAGCACCGCGCCCGGGTCGACGAGCACGCCGAGCCGGCGGGCCAGCCAGCCGGCCGCCGCCTCGCGCAGCTCCGGGGTACCCGCGGTCAGCGGGTACCCCGGAGCGTCAGCGGAGCCGGCCAGCGCCTGCTGCACGACGGCCGGCGTGGCGTCGACCGGAGTACCCACCGAGAGGTCGACCAACCCATAGGGATGCAGCCGGGCCTTCTCCTTGAAGGAGACCAGCTGGTCCCACGGGAAGTCGGGCAGTCGCACCCGGGACCGGGCCGGTGACCGCGGGACTCCGGAGATGTTGCCGGGTCTCCCAGGGCCGCTCAGGACTCGCCCTGAGGAGCCAGCGCGGCGACCGTCGGCGGGTCGAAGTCCAGGGCGCCGACCTTCGATGCGCCGCCAGGCGACCCGAGCTCCTCGAAGAAGTTCGCGTTGGTGTCGGTGTACCCCTTCCACTGATCGGGAACGTCGTCCTCGTAGTAGATGGCCTCCACCGGGCAGACCGGCTCACAGGCACCACAGTCGACACACTCGTCAGGCTGGATGTAGAGCATCCGTCCGCCTTCGTAGATGCAGTCGACCGGGCACTCCTCGATGCAGGCCCTGTCCTTGACATCGACGCAGGGCTCTGCGATGACGTAGGTCACCGGTTTTCCTCCTCGGGCTCACGGGCGACTGAGTCCTTAGTATCGACCTGGACAGTTCCGTGTCGACAACAAGGGCGTGCGCTGGTGGTGTATGTCGTCCGCATCACTCCGGCCGATGTTGGCGCGCGAGTTATGCTCCGCCACCGCATCCCCGGACCGGTATCCCTCAGTGATGTTCTCGGAACGTTGCGGTCATGGTCATCGGGCGTGCTCACGGTTGTCACTGCCGAGGGCACACTCGTCCAGGTTACCGAGGATGCCGTCGTAGCGGCACGCGTCATCCCACCCCGCCCACCGACACGACGTACGCGGAATGTCCCGGATGCGACGGCTCTCATGGAGATTGTCCCGAATACGACTACCCTGAATACGACTACCCCGAAGGCGACTATCGCGGGGGCGACTGTCCTGGGGACGACCGTCCCGGACACACCCGATCCGGACACGCCCGATCCGAAGGTGCCCGGCCTGAAGGCTGCTGCCCCACCAGGGGCGGCTGCCCCGGAGACGGCCGCCCCTGGCGTGAACGCTCCGAGCGAGCTCTCGTGAGCACCCGCAGCCGCGGCAGGTTCGCCGAGGTCGTGCGCCGCGAGCCGATCGACCTGGCGGTCGCCTGCCATCTGCTCGCCGCCGAGGTCGACCCGGCAGCCGACGCCCCCGATGCCACCGCCACCCTGAGCGCCCTCGACGCATTCGCCGCGCAGGCCCGTCCACTGCTCGCCGCGCGGACGACCTCGAGCCGACGGCCCCGGTTCCCCCGGGCCGAGCACGGTACGCCGGTGGCACGCCAGACCGGCGCACCGGGACAGGCACAGCCGGGACAGGCACAGCCGGAATCCGGATCCGAGGCGGCAGGGCGCCTGGAGGGGTTCGGCCCGGGAGCGGGGAATTTCGATCCGAGGATCGCCGCCGAGACGCTGCACGAGTCCCTGGGGCTCGCCGCCGGCTTCGCCGGGGCCGAGGACGACTACACCGACCTGCGCTCCTCGCTGCTCCCCGATGTGCTGCGCCGGCGGCGCGGCCTGCCGATCCTGCTCTCCGTCGTCTGGCTGGAGGTGGCCGCCCGGCTCGGGGTCCCCGCCTATCCTGTCGGGCTTCCGGGGCACGTCGTGGTCGCGGTGGGTTCCCCCCAGGACCACGTGCTCGTCGATCCGTTCGCCGCCGGTCGACTACTGACGGTGCACGACGCCGCGGAGAAGGTACGCGCGGCCGGGTTCGCCTTCACCCGTGCCCACCTCGCCCCGATGAGCGCGCAGGACGTGCTCACCCGGATCCTCGGCAACATCCGGATCCTCGGGGCCCGCTCGGACGCGCCGCACATGCGGCTGTGGGCCGTCGAGCTGTCCCTGCTGCTCCCCCACCACCCGGCGAGCCTGCGCCGGGAGCGCGGCGAGCTCCGCGTCCGGTTGGGCGACTTTCTCGGCGGGGCCACCGATCTGACCGCGTTCGCCGACACGGTGGCCGCGGTCGAGCCAGCCGCCGCGGCGGCCGCCCGCCAGGCCGCCGCCGCGGCCCGCGCCCGGCTCAACTAGCCCCGGAGACCGTCCGCCCGGGAACCGTCCGTTAGCTCTGGGAAGCGCCTGTTAGCTTCGGGAACCGTCTGTTTCCCTCCGCGCCTCTGTTCCTCCCGTATCCGCACCGACCGGGTCGAGGTAGCGCCCGTCGTAGAAGACGAGCGGTCCGACATCGTCCCGCGGCTGGGCGAACGAGACGACCTCACCGAGGACGAGGGTGTGATCCCCCCCGGGATGGGTCGTGACCGTCCGGCACTCGAAGACCGACAGCGCGCCGTCGAACAGGACCACTCCGGTCTCCGGCCCGATCGAGTGCTCCCATCCCGCGAACATGTCGCCGGGCTGGTCATACGCGCGTTTCGCAAAGCAGCGCGACGTCTCGGCCATGTCCTCGGCGAGCACCGAGACTCCCCACACCCCCGAGGCCATGAGCGGACCGTGGAAGCGGGCGTCCCGGCGGATGCTGGCGAGCACCAGCAGCGGGTCGAGGGAGACCGAGACGAACGAGTTCGCCGTCATGCCGAGATGGCGACCGTCGGCGACGGTCGTGAGAACCGTCACTCCGGTAGCGAACCTGCCGACCGCCCTGCGGAAGTCCGCCGTCCGCAGGATCGACCGGTCGGCCTGGGAGACCTGGAAGACCGGAGAGACCGGAGAGACCGGGGAGGCGGGCGCGCCGGCCCGGTTCTCTCCACGGTGCGCAGGGCTACCCACCCGGCCACGCTACCCGCTCCGCTCACCACGTGGGCGACAGTCCCCAAGGGCCGGTGACATCTCCCACATCACAAGAGCCGGTGACATCTCCCAGGGCGAGACAGGCGACCCGGTGACCGGGTGACCGGGTGACCGGACCGGTGCTCAGCAACCGGGAGGAAGCGCCGTGAGCCCCCGCCGTGCCCCGGCGAGGACGGCGACCGCGATCGGGCTCAGTGCCCCGAGCAACAGGAACGCGTAGCCAGATCCGCTCGCCCGCAACAGCAGGTCCCCCTCGGGGCGGGAGCTGGCGAACAGCAGCACGACGACGGCCCAGCCGATGAGCACGGTCGTGGGTCCCAGCCGGGTGCCCGTCAGCCACCGCACCAGCAGCGCGGCACCCCCGTTGCCCACCAGCGCGACCAGTACGCCGAGCGACAGCAGCATCCCCCCCGGCCGCGGACCGGCGGGAACGAGGAAGACGCCGTAGAGACCCAGCCCGACCCCCAGAAACACCCCCAGTGTGTAGGAGGCGGTCAGAAAGGCCCTGCCGGGTTGCGGGTCCGGGGACGGTTGCAACGACGGCCGTGCCGGCTGTCGTTGCAACCGGGTTGAGGGCGGCGTCCGGCGGGGACCGGCGCTGGGACGGGGCATTCTCCGACAGTAGGACATCGTCCGCCAGGCCCGCCCGGTCAGGCCGACCAGCCCCGAGGCCCCAGCCCCGAGACCCCCGTAGCGGACCCCGGTGGCAGATCTCGGTCCTCAGGCGATCACCAACTCGGCAGGTACGACGATCACGTCCACCAACGCGCCCCGCCGCCACACCGTGAGTTCCACTGGCCGGCCGATCGTGCCCTCGGTCAGCAGCCGCTGGAGATCACCCGGAGCGACGACGGGCGTCCCGGCCACCGACAGGACGAGATCCCCGGTGAACAGCCCGGCGATCCCGGCCGGACTGCCGACGACCACCTCGGCCAGCCAGACACCGTGGCGCTGCCCGATCCGCTCGGCCACGGCGGGTGGCAACGGAACACCCGCCCCCGCGACCCCCAGGTACGCCCGGCGGACCCGGCCGTCGCGCATCAACGCGGCGAGGATCTTCCTCGTCGTGTCGTTCACCGGGACAGCCAGCCCCAGGCCGACACCGGCGACGGCGGTGTTCACTCCCACCACCCGGGCGTCGGCCGTGACCAGCGCCCCGCCGGAGTTACCCGGGTTGAGAGCCGCGTCGGTCTGGATCACCTCGTCGACCACCCGCACGGCCGAGCCCGAACGGGTCGGCAACGACCGGCCGAGGGCGCTGACGACCCCGGCGGTCACGCTGCCGGTGAGCCCCAGCGGGTTGCCGACGGCCACGACGAGCTGGCCGACCCGCAGACCCGCGGCGTCCCCGAGGACGGCAGCCGGCGGGGTCGTGCCCCGGGCCCGCAGCACGGCCAGGTCCGAGAGCGGATCGGCACCCACCAGGTCGACCTCGCGCTCGGTGCCGTCCGCGAACTGCGCCAGCCCGACCGGTGCTCCGGAGGTGGCCCGATGCCCCTCGACGACGTGCGCGGAGGTCAGCAGGAACCCGTCGTCGGTGAACACCACCCCGGAGCCGGCTCCCGCGCCGCGCCGGGTACGCACCCGTAGGCTGGCCACTGACGGGGTCAGCGCCGCGGCCACCCGGGTCACGACCGCGGAGTAGGCGTCCAGCGGCTCGACCGGCAAGGAACCACCGGGCCGCGTCGGGTCGGGTCCGTCTCCCCTGGCACGTCTGGTCCGCATCCGACCTCCTCGGCCGACGCCACACTTACATTGATTACAGCGTTACGAACACGGGGCCGTCCAGAACATTCCCACCGAGGTGCCTGTGCCACCGCGGCGAGCGGGCGAGCGGGCGGGCAGGCAGCAGACGATCGGCCAGCGGGCAGGCAGGCAGGCAGGCAGGCAGGCAGCAGACGATCGGGCCGGGGCGTCAGCGGGCCGGGGCACCGGAGCCGATCAGGGCTCGCACACGAGACCGGCGAACAGGTCCCGCTCCCGCCCGTCCGGACCGTCCCCCGGCCCCCGGGCGCCCTCGGCCAGCACGAAGTGCTCGACACTCCAGGCTCGCTGGCCGATGCCGTCGGCGAGCGCGAAAAAGAACCCGTCAACGCTCATCTGCGTCCGGTGCGACCGCATGGCGGCGATCTTCGCCTCGAAGAAGTGGGGAGCGGAGAGCTCGGTCGTGATGTCCGCATCGTCGACAAGCGTCACCCCCAACTCGTCCACGGACGTCAGACCCGCGAACGGGTTGCTCTCAGCGGCGGAATCGCGGAAGTACTCGAAGCCCGCGACGGCGCTCGATCGCGCCAGCGCCGTCTCGTAGCGCTTGGCGACCTGCCAGACCGAACCGGCCTGCGGGGCGAAGGACGGGTCGGCGGCGTCGGTGAAGGCCCGCCGGGTGAGTTCGTGGGCCCGAATGTGATCGGGGTGCCCGTAACCACCACGGGCGTCGTAGCTGACGAGCACCTGCGGCCGGACCTCGCGCACGATCCGCACCAGCTCCGCCGCGGCCTCGTCCAGGTCCGCCCGCCACAGGCAGCGGGGATGGTCGTTGGCGGGGGTGCCGATCATCCCACTGTCCCGCCAACGCCCGGGACCGCCAAGAAAGCGCTGGTCGGTGATGCCGAGCGCGGCGCAGGCACCGGCCAGCTCGCCGATCCGGTAGCCACCGAGCTGGTCGCCCCGATCCGCCCGCAGATGGATCAGCTCGGGCACCAGTACCTCCCCCTCCTCCCCCAACGTGCACGTCACGAGGGTGACGTGGGTGTCGGGGGAGGCGGCGTACGAGGCAAGCGCGATCCCCGTCGAGATCACCTCGTCATCGGGGTGGGCGTGCACGAACATCGCCCGCCGGGTGGGAAGTGGCGCAGTAGAGGGTGATGATGGGGTAGCTGTCGTCACATTGACGACCCTATGGGTAGCTTTGCCGCAATGTAGGGACCGCTCAGGCTCGGCGGCGGGAGCGGATCTTCTCGCGCTCGGCGGCGGTCAGCGCCACCTTGCGCAGACGCACGAAGCCCGGGGTGACCTCCACGCACTCGTCCTCGCGGCAGAACTCCAGCGCCTGCTCAAGGGTGAGTATCCGGTGCGGGGTGAGCCGGACCAGCTCGTCGCCGGTGGATGAACGCATGTTGGTGAGCTTCTTTTCCTTGGTCGGGTTGACGTCCATGTCGTCCGCCCGGGAGTTCTCACCCACGATCATGCCCTCGTAGACCTCGGTCGTCGGCCCGACGAACATCGTGCCGCGTTCCTGGAGGTTGAACAGGGCGTATGCGGTCGCCACCCCGCTGCGGTCGGCGACCATGGAGCCTGTCGCCCGGGTGCGCAGCTCCCCGAACCAGGGCTCGTACCGGTCGAAGACGTGGTGCAGCAGCCCGGTACCGCGGGTCTCGGTGAGGAACTCGGTCCGGAACCCGATCAGCCCGCGGGCCGGGACCAGGTACTCCAGCCGGATCCAGCCGGTGCCGTGGTTGACCATCTGCTCGACCCGGCCCTTGCGCAGCGCGAGCAGCTGGGTCAGCGTGCCGAGGAACTCCTCGGGCGCGTCGATGGTGAGGCGCTCCACCGGCTCGTGGATCTTACCGTCGACAGTGCGGGTGACGACCTGCGGCTTGCCGACGGTCAGCTCGAAGTCCTCGCGCCGCATCAGCTCGACAAGCACGGCGAGCTGCAGCTCCCCGCGGCCCTGCACCTCCCAGGTGTCCGGCCGCTCGGTGGGCAGGACCCGGATCGACACGTTGCCGACGAGCTCGGCGTCCAGCCGGTTCTTGACCAGCCGCGCCGTCAGCTTCTTGCCGGAACGGCCGGCGAGCGGGGAGGTGTTGATGCCGATCGTCATGCTGATGGACGGTTCGTCAACGGTGATAACCGGCAGCGGCCGGGGATCATCGGCGTCGGCGAGGGTCTCCCCGATCGTGATGTCGGGGATGCCGGCGATGGCGATGATGTCGCCCGGCCCGGCCGACTCCGCCGGTACCCGCTCGAGCGCCTGCGTCATCAGCATCTCGCTGATCTTGACGCGCTGCTGGCTGCCGTCGGCCCGGCACAGCGTCGCCGGCTGACCACGCTTGATCGTGCCGTTGTGCACCCGGCACAGCGCGAGCCGGCCGAGGTACGGGGACGCGTCGAGGTTGGTGACCAGGGCTTGCAGCGGCGAGTCAGGATCAAACGACGGCGCCGGCACGGTCTCCAGCAGAAGGTCGAACAGCGGCTTGAGATCGGGTGAGTCCGGGCTCACCCCGTCGGCCGGGCGGGTGGTGGAGGCACGACCCGCCTTCGCGTTGCAGTAGACGATCGGGAAGTCGATCTGGTCCTCGTCGGCGTCGAGGTCGAGGAAGAGCTCGTAGGTCTCGTCAACCACCTCGGCGATCCGGGCGTCCGACCGGTCCACCTTGTTGATGACGAGCACCACCGGCAGCCGCGCCGCGAGCGCCTTGCGCAGGACGAAGCGCGTCTGGGGCAGCGGGCCCTCGCTCGCGTCCACGAGCAGCAGGACGCCGTCGACCATCGACAGGCCACGCTCGACCTCACCGCCGAAGTCGGCGTGACCGGGCGTGTCAACGATGTTGATCGTGATGTCGCCGTAACGGACCGCGGTGTTCTTCGCGAGGATCGTGATGCCCTTCTCACGCTCCAGGTCCATCGAGTCCATCACGCGGTCGGTGAGCTCGGCATGCTCGCCGAACGCGCCGGACTGGCGCAGCATGGCGTCGACGAGGGTGGTCTTGCCGTGGTCGACGTGGGCGATGATTGCCACGTTTCGAAGATCGGCACGAAGAGACACGGTGATGCGCTCCGGGGCGGACATGGGGTTCGCGACCCCGCAACAACGACGACGTCACCGCATGAAACGACGGTAACGCATGAACCGGTGACGCGAACGTTCTGGCGAGTGTCCGCCATGGTGTCGGCGCCGCGGCACGACGATCTGCCCGTCACGCGTACACCGGCAACGGTCGCACCGCCACTCATGGTACGGGTGCACCCATGGCACGGATGCACCCATGGCACGGATGCCTCGGCCACAACGAGCTTCACCGGTCCGGGGCTTCACCGGTCCGCGACCTCCCGTCGCCGACCTTCAGAAGAGTCGACGTTCAGAAGAGCGATCCGGGAGTCGACAGCACGCGGCGCAGCTCCGCCACCAGGGGACCGTCGGCCGGCATCCACCGGACATCGTCCAGTTCGGCCACGCCGAGCCAGCGCAGCTCGTCATGTTCGACGAGCCGGGGCTGCTGGCGCGTCACCCGGCCGAGCCACACCCGCAGCACCCATCCGGGGCTGGACAGCCCGACCTCACCGAGCGGCGGACCGACCTCGATCTCGACGTCGAGCTCCTCCCGGCACTCCCGGACGAGCGCGTCGAGCTCGTGCTCGCCGGGCTCGACCTTGCCGCCCGGAAACTCCCACATCCCGGCGTAGGGATGCGGTTCCCGGCGCCGGGCGGCCAGCACCCGGCGATCATCGTCGAGCAGCGCGACGGCGACGACCAGACGTCCCTTCACCACCGGGGAGTCGGTGCCGTCCCGGTCCTCGGGTGTTCCACGCCGTCGTCCATGGGTAGAAGGGAGGGCATCCAAGCCCTCCACATCCGCGTTCATGGTGCCGGACTCTCCCAGAGTCCGGCCAGCCGTGGATCCGTTCCCGGCGGATCGTGTCTGATGACCCTTTCGGGTGGCTCCACCAAGACGGCTCGCCGAGCGGCGGGACGCGGACCGCAAGCCAGAGAATCCAAGCCAGAGAATCAGAGAATCACCAGCCGGAGGGAATCGGTATGCCGAGCAGACTGGACACCACCGAAGTCGCCGGGGCGCTGGCGGCACTACCCGGCTGGATCGGCGACGCCGACCGGATCCAGTTGGAGATCATGCTGGACGGGGACGAGGCCGACGCGATCGTGGCCGAGGTCATGCAGGCAGCGGACGTGATGAACCATCATCCGGTCGTCGAGCGGGGCCCGGGAACAACGACCTTCACGGTCTGGACCCACTCGGTCGGCGGCGTCACCGAACTGGACGTGGCCCTGGCCCGCAGGATCTCACAGATCCTGCGCTCTGCCGGCGTCTCGTACTGAGCGCTCGTACCGAACAGATGTCTCGTACCGAACAGATGTCTCGTACCGAACAGACGTCTCGTACCGAACAGACGTCTCGTACCGAACAGACGTCTCGTACCGAACAGACGTCTCGTACCGAACAGATGTGGAGATCACCAGAGACTGGGCAGCACCCGGAAGACACCATCCGGATCAGGCGGGAACGGTACGACGATCGTCACCGCTGCGGTGTCGATCGTCCCGTAGAGATGCGGGAAGAGCTCCCCTGGCGCGGGCGTGCCCCCAGCGGGCGCCTGGCCGGCGGGCGTCACGGGCGCCGGCGGCTCCCAGCGCAGCTCCGCGCTCAGCCGCTCCGGGTTGACGACGACCAGCAGCAGGTCCGCACGCCCGGCGTAGTACCGGTTCGCGGTTGCCACGGCCTGCTCCGGGGCGGAGAAATGGATGAACCCCTCGGATGCCAGGCTCGCCGGGCGGTACCCGTCAGCCCCGGCCGCCCACTCGGACCGGCCCACCAGATGGCAGATCACGCCATCCTCCTCTCCTCGCCACTCATCGGTCGTTGACTGCCGAGCCACGGTCGCGGTGCCCGTGTCGGCCCGGGAACGCTCCCGGCGGGCCGGACGAAACCCACCTCCGCCCGAAGACCAGTCTGAAGGGCGTGCCCGCGATGCTTCAGCCCCGTCACCCGCAGGCCGCCGGGGAAAGCCGCCTACGCGGAGTCGACGCGGCGCGGGGCCTCGCCCTGATCGGCATGGTCGCGACGCACATCTATCCCGCGGTCGGGGATGACGGGGCGGTGACCCCCGCGCATCTGCTCGCCGCCGGCCGGGCCTCGGCGGCCTTCGCGGTACTCGCCGGGGTGGCGCTGGCGCTGTCGACCGGCCGGCTGCCGGCGCCACAGGCGCGCGCGTCGACCGTGGCACGAGCGGTCTGCATCGGGACGATCGGCCTCGCCCTCGGCTACACCCACTCCGGCATCGCGGTGATCCTCTGTTACTACGCGCTGATATTCATCCTGGCCGTGCCGCTGCTGCGGGCTCCGGTCGCAGCGCTGGTCGTCGTCACGGTGCTGGCGTTCGCGGTCGTCCCGGCCGCGGGCCTCCTCAGCCGGGACCATCTGCCGCCCCCGACCCTTGCCGACCCGACCTTCGGCCGGGCGTTCACCCACCCGGTGAACCTGACTCTGGAGATGGGCTTCACCGGCTTCTATCCGGCGCTTGCCTGGCTCGGGTATCTCTGCGTGGGACTCGCGGTCGGCCGGCTGGATCTACGGTCCACGCGGGTCGCCGCCGCCCTGCTCGCGGGGGGTGGCACGATCGCCGCGGCGGCGTCGCTGGTCTCCTGGGCCCTGCTCCGGCACGCCGCGGGCATGGCCGCACTCGAATCCGTCGATCCCGTCGAGGTCGCGGGAGTCGGGCCGCTGCCGGTGCGGTCCATCCTCGACGCCGGGCTGTACGGCAGCACCCCGACGAACACCTGGTGGTGGCTGGCCGTCGACACCCCGCACTCGTCCACGCCCGTCGATCTGCTGCACACCGGCGCGGCCGCGGTCGCCCTGCTCGGGTTCGTCCTGCTCCTGAGCCGGCTGCTGCCGCCCCTGATGCTGATCCCGCTCGTCGCCGTCGGATCGATGACGCTGACCCTCTACTGCACCCACGTGATCGTGATGTCCGCCTCCTTCCTCCCCGCGGATCCGACGCCGTCCTTTCTGCTCCAGGCGGCCGTAGCCCTGACCGTCGCCACCGCCTGGCGGGCGAGCGGGGCGCGAGGACCGGCCGAGGCGATCGTCGCCGCGGCCACCCGGGGCACCCGGCAGCTCGTTTAGCGCGGTGACCACGGCCGCCGGAGATCTTCAGGCCGCGGCCACAGCCTCGCTGTAGAGGCGGACGTTGATCCCAAAGCTACTTCCGGACTCGTATTCCTTCGCGGTCCGGCCATAGCGGTCGGGAGGCTGCGCCGGGCGAGAATCAATCTCATGAGTGCGGATGTCACGATCCCCTCGTACGGGGTACGCAACCGGGTTGAGCGCACCGGTCCGGCGGTCCGGGCCGCGCTCAGGCCTGACCATCGTGCCGAGTTCGAAGCCGAGTTCCACGCGGCGGCTGTCGAGGCCGACGACGCCCTTGACCTGGCGCCGCTGCACCGGGTCATTGACCGCTGGTGGCCTCAGGCCGTGCTTTGCGCCAACCCGGAGATCCAGGCGGGCATCGACGAGGACCGACGCCGCATTGCCGCCGGCGATCCGACCGTGATCGCCGAAATCTGGTACCCACCCGGCCATCCGCACCCGTCACGCACGGTCTGATGACTGCCTAAAACGTGACGATCAGTGGATAGCAACCTTCGGTGACGGTTGGAGACTCATCGTCTATACCATTGAAGATAGATAGATCATTATCACCGTGCTTCGCGTGATCTGGTTGAACGGCCGCGGTCTCAACAGGCATGTCGCCACGCGGTAGGTGCTTCTCATCACACGGGAACGGCCCCTGATCAGACGTTGAAGCGGAAGGTCGATCCCGGTGCCGGTGACCTCGGCGGATAGCCCGGAAGTCCTTTGGTACCAGGGGTTTCGCCTTCCGTCGCTTCTCATCGTCGATGGCAGCTTTTCAAGATCGCGTGGAACGCTCGTGTACCAGGGGGCACCGGGGACACGCGGTCGTCCGTGACGCTCGACGTGTGGGAGTTGTCCTGTGAGTCCGCGCTTCCTGCTCGATCGTCACGTGATGTTCGTCGGTTCACTCGGTGCTCTGCGACGTTCCGACGCGCCGAATGGGGTGGTGGCCGACGCGCCATGGGGTGCCGACCGGAGGGAGGCGGGGCCCCGTGCTGCGCGGCGAGCCACCTGGGGCCCTGTTCGGCGTGGCGTGTGCGGCGCGGGGCTCCTGCGGGCCCGGAGGGCCCGCCTTGAACAAGTAAGGAAAGTTGGCACATGGGTCAGTGGATATCGATCGCGTAGTCAAGGACTGCCCGGTCGGCGGGAATGGTGATGTCGACAGCAGCTTCCACCGGTTGATCCCGGTCGGGGCCTGCGAGCATCCGCCGGGTGACCGTGAGCACGGGGACGCCGGGTGGGATGCGCAGAGTCCGGGCCTCATCGGGATTCGGCATGCGCGCTCCGACGGACTCTTCCACTCTCGTGACCGCGACTCCGAGCGAAGCAAGCTGGGCGATGTTCCCGCCGGGCCACGGTTCGTTCTCGGGGTCCGCGACGGGGGTGCCCCCTACCAGGGACAGCGGGTAGTACGAGTGGCTCATCTGCTCCGGGAAGCCTTCGGAGTAGAAGACGAACCGCCGTTCGAGCACCGGCGTGTCCGGGGGGACTTCAAGGAGGTCGGCCACGGTGGACGGTGCGCCTACCTCTCGGAAGTCCTTGTCAAGTCGATAGCCAGACCAGGGGGTCTGACGGTCAAGCGTGAAGGCGGTCTCCTGCTGGCCCTGCGCTGCGGCGCTGGCCGCACGCTGGTATCGATCACCCGCGATCCGGCGGACTGGTCGGCGGTCCCGCACGTAGGCACCGTGCCCACGGCGAGTGATGATCAGACCTTCACCTCGGAGCACGTTGTAGGCCAGACGGGCGGTAGACCGCGAGACCTGGAACTCTTCGATCAGCTCCGTCTCGGACGGCAGCTTGGCCCCGGGCTGCACATCTCCACTGAAGATGCGGCTGCGTAGAGCGTCCGCTACCTGCTGGTATGCGGAACGATCACTGGTCTCGTCGATCATGTAACCACGATACCTGCACCTGACCTCTCAACATCTCATGTGGTTATTGCAATAACCCAACAAGGTCTGGTACTCTGTAACCACGCCACGACGGGAGGCAACCCGTCGGGCGTCCGGGCCTTCCGGGCATGAGGAAGGCCCGGGTGGGAGGCAACCCACCACGGGCCGGCGCACCTTCAGAGTGCTCTTCAAGAGTACCGCGTCGGCCGTCCTGACTACCAACGCGGGAGGGCTCTGTGAAGCTTCGCGGAAGGCTTGGGCGCGAGACGACGTACGTCGTGGCGGATGGCGCGGGGGCTCGTCTGCGTGCTGGCCGTGGCGGTCCGCGAGAGATGACATGCTCCGGGTCGGACTCGGGGGCGTCGCCGTTGGAGCGCACGGCGGATGGCGGCTGGTACGCCACGGACATGCCAGAGATCGTGTTTTACGACGACTGAGCCGGGCGCGCGGTCGGGCGGCGGGGCTCCCTCCCCGACCCGACCGCGCCACCCCGGGGACCACGCCGAACGGTTGTTCGCCTGTTGTGTGCATCCTGGAACGCTCGGGGTGCCCTGCCCGTTGCGGTGGGTGAGGCTCGGCAACTCCTCACGTCCGTACCTGGTGCGGCGCCCCTCATGCGCGGCGGCTGACGCTCTATCTCGCCACTACACGCGCGGGCATTCCTAGCCGATGGGCCTTTTCCTTCCCCTACCATTTTTTTCTCCGTTCCGGGCGCTTTTAGAAACTGTCGAATGGTGGTTCTGTCAAGGGCGTTCACGTAGTGCCCTTGACAGGTTCTCCATTCGATAGACAATGCCGCGCCCCCGGAATGGGGAAATGAGGTGTGGCGCCGCTGCGGCCGTCCGTG
>NZ_JDWE01000070.1:0-17950 GCF_000685765.2 Frankia sp. BMG5.23 | reverse complement strand
GCAAGTCTTCTGCTCGACGACGAACGGATCGCGTTCGCGCCCCTTGGTCTGTCCGTCGTGATAGTGGGCATGGGCCCGTTCGGCCGGGAGCTGCTCCTGGAACTCGCGCGGCGCCGCAGAGAGGTAGGTGCGACGTCGCGGATGCAGGTGACCCTCATCGACAAGAATGCCAGCGGTGTACTGAGGCTGCTGCAGACCCGCTATGGCCTCGTCGAGGCGATGGTAGACACCATCTGCCAGGATACGGGTTCCGACGAGGTCGACCTGAATGGTCTTCTGGATGGATACGCCCCGGAAGGAGCCATGCAGTTGGTGTTCATCTGCTACGAGGACGAGGAACTGGCGTTACGCAAGGCTCTTGCGGTGTCCCGGCTGCCCGGACACCGCAAGGTGATCGTTCGGGTGGATCGCATGACTCCCTTCGGGCAGGCCTTCGGTAGCGGTGACGGCGCGCGACCGCTGGACATCCTCTACCGCGGCCTCACCGTTTTTCCACTGCTGGACCGCGTCTGCGATCCCGACCAGCTACAGGATCCCCAGGTCGAACAGCTCGCCAAAGGAATACACCGAGACTACTGCCGGCGGCGGATGGAAGCCGGCGAAAGACCGGAAGAAAACCGCGCGCTCGTCGCCTGGGAAAATCTCTCGGAGGATTTTCGCAACGCCAACTACGAACAAGCCCGCGACATCCGCCGAAAACTCGACATGATCGGCTGTGGAATCGTTGCCGGCGCTGTCCGAGACGATCCTTTTTCTTTCAGTGTGACCGACGCGCAGCACAACGAGGTTGAAATTCTCGCGAAGCGGGAACACGAGCGGTGGATGGTCGAGCGACAGGCTAACGGGTGGCGGTACGGACCCCACCGGGACAACGATCGAAAAACTCATCCCATGCTTGTACCGTGGGACGACCTTGATGCCCCCAGTCGCGAGAAGGACCACGAGACCATCAGGCTGATACCGATGATTCTGGCCGAGGCGGGATTCCATATTGTCCGTCGACGCAGCTGACCTGCCGACCGTTTGACCCCGACCTTCCGTGACCTGGATGCATTTCGTCGAGTCAATTTCTCCTTCGGCTATCCGATGGGCGATGCCGTTCCGGATGCCGCCGCCCGCCGCTTTTCGAAAATACTCCACCCCGGCGACATTCTCGGGCGCTGGGGCGGGGACGAGTTCGTCATCCTCACCGGACCCGTTACCGCGGCCGAGGCCGCGACCCTGGCCGAGCGGCTCATCTCCTCCCTGGACGGACCGCTGGACGTGCACGGTCATCGGATCAGCATGTCAGTGAGCGCCGGAGTGGCCCTGTCGGCCGGGCCGTCTCCGACCGGCCAGGCACGCTCACCCGAACCTGCGCTCGGTTTACCGATCCCGGCCGACGCTGCCGAGGTGGGTGACGCCATGGTGGAGCTGGCGGGTACGGAGGTGATGCGCACCCGGGCGACGGCACGCACGGTCGGGCGGGAGCATCGTCCTCGCGACTCGCCATGAATCGTCATGGTGGTTTCTGCGCCACCACGTATTTCGACCACAACACCAAGTAGAAGAACTCCCCGTCGGCCGGTCCCGCTTCCCGCTTTTCCACGCCGTATCTTCCATACATGCGTTTCACCCTCACCGTCCGCGATGCCACCCGGAATTCCAGCACGGACGTACTACTGACCGCCGCCCCGGAAACCCCACTCCGTGCGGTGGCCGGGGCGATGGCCGCCGCTGTCCGCCCGCAGCGGCGTACTCCCACACCGGCGCGGGCCGGGACCTCGATCAACGTCTCCGGTACCGTCCGTCCGCTCGACCCGGAGACGACCCTGGCCTCCTCGCCGCTGCGTGAGGGTGCGGTGGTGAGCCTTGATGCCGCGGTGTCCCGGCGGGTCCGCGGGACGGGCCTGGTCGACCTGATGATCATCGGCGGACCCGGGGCGGGCGACATTCATCACCTGCCGGCGGGTGAGTTCACCGTCGGCTCGGGACCCGGCTGCACTGTCACGCTAGGGGGTCACAGCAGCGACGAGCCCGCGCTGACCATCCGGATCGAGGTCGACGGTCGGTGCACCGTCACAGCCGGTCCGGGCGCGGCCGTCCTCGGCGACCACCCATCGTTGCCTGCCGGCACCATCCTGGCCGCGGTGCGGATCGCCCCGGTGACGTTGCTGCTCGTGCGGCCCGCACCGCTCACGGTGCTGACCCGCCCGTCCGTCTCCGCTCCTGGCATGCTCGACGTCAACCGTCCGCCTCGCCTGCATCCGCCGGAGCGGGAGTCCGTCTTTGTCCTGCCGGCCGCACCCGCCGAACCCCGCCGTGTCCAGGTTCCGGTGCTCACGACGGTGCTGCCGCTTGTCGCCGCCCTGGGCATGGCAGCCCTGCTGCGGACGGTTTACGTTCTGCTCTTCGCGGTGCTGGCGCCGGTGAGCCTGGCCGCCTCCGTGGTGAGCGGCCGACGGCGGGAGGGCCGGGAGTTCCGTGCGGCCATGGCCCGCTACCGGCAGGAGCGGGACGACGTCGAGGCCGCGGCTCGTGCCGCGCTTGCGGCGGAATGCGCCGAGCGTCGTCGCAGCCACCCCGATCCGGCAAGTCTGCTCGCCACCGCTCAGGGACCGACTGCGACGCTGTGGGAGCGGCGTCGTCATGACCCCGACCACCTGCACCTGAGGTTCGGCACGGCCGACCTGCCAAGCAGGGTCCGGACCACGGACCCCTCCCCTGTCGCCGTCACGCCCCGGCAGCCCCCGGCCTGGGTCGCTCCCGATGTCCCCGCCGTCATTGCTCTGGCCGAGCGGGGAGTGCTCGGCGTCACCGGTCAGGGCATGTTGCCGCAGCTTCTCGGCAGCTGGCTCGTCATCCAGGCCGCTGTCCTGCACAGCCCTCGCGATCTCCGGATCTGTCTACTGATTGGCTCCACAGGCATCGTCGATGCCTGGCGATGGATCCGCTGGCTGCCGCACTGTCGGCCGTTGGTAGAGGAGAAGGCCATTTTCGTCGGAGCCGACGAGGTCAGCCGCTCCCGCCGGATCGCCGAACTTACATCCTTGATCGAGAGTCGCCGCGCCCATCCGCCCGAGGCACCCAGATCCGCCCCCGACATCCTGGTCGTGCTGGACGGGGCCCGGATGCTGCGCTCCGTTCCCGGGATGACGACCGTGCTACGTGGCGGACCGGCGGTCGGCATCCACATCATCTGCCTGGAGGCCGACGTCCGGGACCTTCCGCCCGAATGCCGGGCCGTTGTCGAACAGGACGGCGACGAGTTGTTGATGCGGCAGGATCGGTCAGCCGTGATCAGACATGTCTGCCCAGACCTTATCGGTCTCACCGGCCTGCCCAGTCTCACCGACCAGGCCGGTCTCACCGGCCAGGCCGGAGCACCGGCCGTCGATGCCGCGGGACTGGCCTCCGCGGCCGACTGGTGTGAGTCGGTCGCCAGAGCCTTGGCGCCGCTGCGCGACGCCGGTGACGACGACTCCGAGGGCCTTCCCTCCGCCGTCCGGCTCCTGGACATCCTCGGCGCCGACCCACCCACGCCGAAGGTGATCCAAGATTTCTGGTCATCGGTGCCGCAGCCGCCCCGGGGCGCGGCGAGCAGGGCGGTACCAGTCGGGATCGGTGAGGGTGGGAGGTTCACGATCGATCTCTCTCGCGACGGACCGCACGGGCTGGTCGCTGGCACGACCGGGGCGGGAAAGTCCGAACTGCTGCAGACGATCATTGCTGCGCACGCCGTGATGTACCGCCCGGACGAGATGATCTTCGTGCTGGTTGACTACAAGGGAGGCAGCGCGTTCGCCGAGTGCACCGCTCTCCCCCACACCGTCGGTATGGTCACCGACCTCGATCCGCACCTGGTTCGACGCGCGCTGAGCTCGCTCAGCGCCGAGCTTCGCAGACGGGAACGGATGTTGGCCGCGGCCGGAGCGAAGGACCTCGACGCCTTTCGACGTCTGCTCCCTCACCCCATCGAGCGTCCGACGATTCCCCGCCTACTTCTGGTCGTCGACGAATTCGCCACGCTAGCCCGCGAACTACCCGAATTCGTCGCCGGATTGGTCAACCTGGCCCAACGCGGACGGTCGCTCGGGATCCATCTCCTGCTGGCCACCCAACGCCCCGCGGGGGTGGTGTCACCGGAGATCCGGGCGAATACGAACCTGCGCATCGCGTTGCGGGTCACCGACGCGGCGGAGAGCGAGGACGTCGTCGGCTGCCCGGCCGCTGCCCTGATCAGTCCGGCCACTCCCGGTCGGGCGGTGGTACGCACCGGCCCGGGCATCACGACAGCCGTTCAGACCGGGTGGATCGGTGGACCGGATCCGGTCACCAGACCAGGCAGAGACGGCTCGTCCGGAATTCCTGTGCCCAGGGTCACCCCGCTACCGTGGCCGGAACCGGACGACGCTCCACGTCGGGATGCCGACACGTCCCAGGTGGTGCCGGCGCCGTCGGACGGACCGCCGTCGGAAGACGTGTCCCTGGCAGAGCCGCGCACCGACCTGGCTGCTCTGGTCTCGGCAGTACGGGAGGCCTCGACGAGGCTCGGGATCTCTCCGATACCCAGTCCGTGGCTTCCCCCGCTCCCTGAGCGGATTACCCTCGACTCCCTCGTCGGGGCGACCGCCGGCCGCACCGGCCCGAGCGACCACACCGGCCCGAGCGACCACACCATCGCCGCGGATGGCTACGGCCGCCGTCCGGCGGGCTCCAACCGTCCGGCGGGCTCCAGCGGATCCCCCGGGCTCCACGCGGACGGTCTCGTTCGGCTCCCTCCCGTCGCCATCGGGCTGGCCGATCACTGTGACCGTCAGCTTCAGCTGCCCTTCACGATCGATCTGGAACACGGCGGCCACCTCATGATCGTCGGCTCGCCACGGACCGGGCGCTCGACCGTGTTGCGCACCGCTGCCGGCGCCCTCGCCACCGCCCTGCCCGTCGGCGAGCTCCATCTCTACGGACTGGACTGCGGCGGCAACGCCCTGGCACCCCTCGAGGACCTGCCGCACTCCGGTGCCGTGGTGAGCCGGGACGATCCCGAGCGGGTCGCGAGGCTCCTCGCCCGTCTGGCCAATGAGATCAGCGAACGGCAGACGATCCTCTCCCGGAAAGGCTTCATGGATCTTGCCGAGGCCCGGCGGTCGTGGCGGCCGTCCCCCGGCGATGCGGGCGACGCCATGCGCCCATCGCCGTACCTGGTGCTGCTCGTCGACCGGTTCGAAGGATTTCTGGCCGCGTTTGAGGACGTCGACGGAGGAATACTCGTCGACCAATTTCTGCGGCTGGTGCGCGAAGGTCAGGCGGTGGGCCTGCGAGTGATCATCACTACCGATCGACGAGGGTTGATCGGGCGGCTGGCGTCGCTCGTCGACGAACGACTACTCCTGCGGATGGCCGACCCTTCCGACTACGCACTCGCCGGCCTGTCCCCGTTCGACGTGCCCGGGACGCTGCCCGCCGGACGTGGGGTCGCGGTCGGAGGTCGGTTCCCCAGTCCCGTGGAGACACAGATCGCGCTGCTCGACGCGGACCCCACAGGCCGGGCTCAGGTTGCGGCACTGCGGGCGGTGGGCTCTCGGGCGATGTCCCATGCGGGCCGATCTGTGGAGGTGCCGCGAAGGCTGCCGGAGCGCTTCGATCGTCGTCCTTTCCGGATCGACGCGCTGCCCTCCCTCGTCACATCCGAGCAGATGGAACGCGCGCCCGGGCGGTCGCGGAGATCCGTGGCGGCGGCCATGCGCCCAGAAAATCGATCTTCGCTGCACGTGCCGATCGGAATCGGAGGGGACGAGCTGGAGATCGTCGAGGTGGATCTGGATGCCGACAGTCCCGGTTTCATGATCAGCGGCCCGCCACGATCCGGGCGCAGTTGCGTTCTACTCACGCTGGCGTTGTCACTCCTTACCGAGGGTGCCCGAATCGTCGCGTTGACGCCGCGTCCGTCGCCCCTTCGTTCCCTCGCCCACCGACCCGGTGTCGTCGCCGTTCTGGACGGAACCATGAACCTCGTGGAGGAGGCGGGAAGCAACAGCACCGGCCGTCACGGCGGCCGCGGGCGGGGTGAGTCAGCCGTCACGCCGAAGACCCGTCGGACCGACACCACCCGGTCGCTGACCGACCTGCCAACCGGCCTGTCAGGGGACGAACCTCTGGTCGTCCTCGTCGACGACGCCGAACTGGTCGGTGAACGGGCCGCGGCCGAACTGGCGGCCTTCTGGCAGGCCGCACGCGACGGCGGCGGCGTGTTGATCGTCGCTGGTACGACCGAGGAGCTGCTGGGCCAGTACCGCGGATTCCTCGTCGACGTCCGCCGCGGTGGGTACGGGCTGCTCCTGGCCCCGGGGCGGCCGGGTGACGGCGAACTGCTCGGAGTCCGGCTGTCCCGCACGATCGGCGGCCCCGCCCCTCCAGGTCGCGGGGTGCTGGTGCGCCGCGGAGCCGTCCTTCCCGTCCAGGTCGCCTGTCCCCCGACACCCAACCTGCTCACGTCCCCCTCTGCTCGAGTCCCGAAAGGAACAATGCCGTGCGAACCGTGACCACACCAGCGGCCCAACAGGCGGCCGGGCGGATGAGCCGACAGCTACCCGATCTGCAGGCGACCACGACAAATCTGATCAATCATGGCAATACGTTGGCGGACCCGCGAAACTGGGAGGGCCCGAAGGCACAGGTTTTTCGTGCTCAGGTCTGGCCGGAGGTGCAGAGCGCGCTGACCGACCTGCGGACGAACCTCGCCGAGCTCGCCCGCGGCATCACCGAGATCAACCGCCGAACCGCCGCGGCCGGAAGCTGAGGGATCACCCCGGGACCGCACCCTCCCGGGACCACTGTCCACTGCGCCGTTCGCTCTCTTCCATGCCATCGAGGCGCTTTGCCGCCGAGACGGCCGTCCAGTTCCCCGTCACCGGAGCACACCATGACCCAGCCGTCCGATGTCACCGTCCGCAGCACGCCACAAGCCGTGACCGCCATCGCCGATCTCACCACGATCATCAACGGCCCGCTGCTCACCCATTTCGACGAGCTCCGCGCCGCGGCGAAGGTACTGATCGACCCGGAGAGCTGGGACGGCCGTAGCGCGGTCGATTTCCGGACCACCGTCTGGCCGGGATACGACCGGACCCTCACCGAACTGCACACCCAGCTGGATCAGCTACGTGCGCGGCTCGCCGAGATTCAGAACGAGATCCAGAGTGCCGGATGACCAGACCACTCCGGGGTCGGTCCGGCCTCGGTGTGTGGCCAGCGCCGGTGTTCCGCGGATGCGGGAATGGACAAGGTGGTCGATCGAAGATACGCCTGCCCTGGTACGCCGCGACACTGGACACTTTTAGGGATAACTCAACGTAAGAATAAATTTGGACATTTAGCATCGGAACGACATCAGATGCCCACCTTGAGTAATGTATCATAGATCTTTCATCTCAAAATTTCCTCTATGCAACCACGCTGGTACGATTACAGCGGGTTCGTCCTTCTGTCGCCGTCCAGGCACAGCAGCGCGAGGAGGCCGGGTGTCCACTGCACGAGATCGACGTGCGGGCATCCAGGCGGCTCGGCGCCGCTCCCGCAAGTCCCGTCAGCTCGCCCCAGTCCAGAGCCTGGAGCGCCGGCATCCACGGCGGAGACATACCATCGACCGGATCCAGGTAATGGTCACAAGAAGGTCAGGGAACTGCTGCTTCGCCCTGGAAACCGGCTTCCAGCGACCTAGCATGAGCGCCACGCAACCGGGCACGAGGCCGTGCCCGGAGTGCCCATGCGCCCGACCCTGCGCCTGATCGGGGACGTTCATGTCCACGCCGCTCCCGCCACCATCGACACCACTTCGATCCGCGCGGCCGTCCTCGCCGCCGGCATCGATGACGTCCGCCTCTCCGGCGGCGGCACCGCGGTCACGACGGCGGCTTCCGCGTGCCGGCGACCCTCCCTATCGGATGGTCGATGACAGGGCCGGGAGTGTGCCGGCCCGCCAGCCGGTGCCGGTGGTCTCCGCGGAGCTGCGGTCTCGGGAACGGCTGCGCGCAGCCGGGGCCATCGCTGCGATCGCCGGTGTCGTCCTCGGCGTTCCGGTCGTACTGATCCTGGTACTGGGTCCACCGCTCCAGAGCAGGGACGGAACCGGCGCGGTCGTCCGAGCCATCCTGGCCCTGCTCTTCTGGGCCGCCTGGCTGCACTTCACCGCCTGTCTCATCGCGGAATGCCGAGCCGAGCTGCGCGGTACCGGCCTCGCCCCGCGGATACCGCTGGGCGGCGCCCCCCAGAACCTCGCCCGCCGTCTCGTCGCCACATCCGTGTTGTTCTCCGGGACGACGGTTCTGGTCGCCCCGATGACATACGCCCGGGCCCCCGCCGTTCCGCCTGCGCCCGGCCGGATGGGGACGGCAATGCCGGTATCGACGACCTCGGCGGCCCTGGTCGCTCCGCGGCCGGCTCCGGACGACAGGGCGCCCGCGCTCACGAGGGGTGATCGGGCTCCGGTGACCACGACAACGGATCCCGGCGCCGGCGCACCGACCCAGCAGACCTGGCCGTCACGGCCGGAACCGGGGAGCAGCCCGGCTGGCCCGGCTGGCCGCATGACACCGCGTGTCCGCCACGCCGAGTTGATCAGTCCGATCGCGGATCCGAACGGCCGGCTCATGCCCAACGGGCGCATGATGAAGCTCTACGAGGTGCGACCTGCCGAGGGACGCCACCACGACACCCTCTGGGGCATCGCGGAGCGCTTCCTCGGTGACGGTCTACGGTATCGGGAGATCTTCGACCTCAACGAGGGTCGTGCCCAGCCGGACGGCCGCACGCTGTCCAAGCCATCGCTCATCCATGCCGGCTGGGTGCTGCTGCTGCCCGCCGACGCGCAGGGCGAGGGCCTGCAGACACTGCATGTACCGGACTCCGTCCCGGGATGGCCTGCCGCCGAAACGGGTACCGCGCCCCCCACCCCCGGCGGCTACGACCTCACTGACCTCGACAACCACGGCCCCGGCGACCCGGGCCTCGATGATCCAGAACCCAGCTATCCCGATTTCGAAGACCCCGGGCCGGGGGACAGCGACGGTCGTCTCGGCGCCTCTCGTGCGCTGGCAGTCCTGGATGACACGGCCCCGGTCGTCTCGGCGCGGAACACCGCGGTGGTCACCGGTGGCCCCACTACACCCGGCCTGCTCACGTCCGACTCCTTCGGACCGTCCTCCCAGGGTCTGCTGGGGATAGCAGCCGCCAGCCTGCTCGCCGCCGGAGTCATGGTGGCGTTGTCCACACGCCGGGCGGGGCCGGCGAGCCCCCCGGAGGACGAGACAGAGCGCGCGCTGCTCCTGGCCGCCGACACGGATGCCGCCCGATTTGTCGACCGCTCACTGCGCGTTCTGTCTGCCGGCCTGACCGATCTGGGACGTCTGCTTCCCCCGGTGTACGCGGCGATCCTCACCGACGACCTGCTGATCCTGCACATGGCACCCGCGGAGGAGGAGCCTCCACCGCCCCCATGGACCGTTGGCGAGGCGCCCGGGTCCTGGCGGATCGAGCGGATGCCCGGTCTGCCCGGTGACCAGCCGGCCCAGATGATCGCCCAGATGACGGCCGGCGTGCCGGCTCCGTTCCCGGCCCTCGTCACCTTCGGCCGGGACGACGCCGGGTCACGCATTCTCGTCGACCTGGAAGGCGCTCCGGGCATCATCAGCCTGATCGGCGACCTGGACGTCGCGACGGAGGTCGCGATCGCCGTGGCGATCGAGCTGGGAACCAACGTGTGGTCGGATGATCTGCGGGTCTGTCTGGTGGGTTTCCCGGCCGACACCGGAGCCGACCTGACGACGATCGCACCCGCTCGGGTCTGGACAGCGGACGACCTGAGCGCCGTCCTCGACGAACTCGCCGGACCACAGGACGACGCCGGTCGCACCGGCGTCGATCCGGCACCGGCAGACCCGCCGACCGTCACCGCGGGCGGCCGCGATCGGGTCACCGGCAATCCACGGGCGCTGGCACCCGATCTACTCATTCTCGCGGCCCCTCCCGCAGCCGCCGACGTCGCCCGGTTGACCAGGATGGCGAACGGGCGGGACGACGCCGTGGGAGTCCTCACCGTCGGCGACACCCCGGCCGCCCGCTGGCGCTTCACGGTCGAGTCGGACCGCCGCGTGTCCCTCGGCGTTCTCGGCGTCCAGGTACGGGCGCAGGCTTTGAGCATGACCGAGTACACCTCGATCACCGCGCTGTTCCATCGGGCCGATGCGGCGGGATCTCCCGCCCGGGCCTCGGGCAGCCTGCCGGACGAGAGTCTGCCGGACGAGGGCCCCCCACCACCCCCCGTATCACAGCCGCCCGCCGGACCGATCGTCGCCGGACCCACCGCGACCGGGCCGGCAACTACCCGGCCCGACGAGCCGACAAGGCCACCCTCACAACGCGGCTCCATGCCCGGGGCGCTGCCCTGGACGCCGAAACTCTCAGCCCTCACCGGGCCTGCCTTCCCCCAGCCGCTCTCGACCGTCCCCACTCCGGCAGGCCCACTCCCCGACCCCGGCTCTGCCACACCGGAGCCACGCGGAGCGGAACCGCAGGACATGCACGGTCGCGCCGCGGTCCTGCCCGGCACCGGATTCCCACCCACCATTTCCCCATCGGACGACGATCCGACGCGACCGCCCTCGAACGGCCGCCGGCTCCCCACCGAACCCCCGCCGCCCACGCCCAAGCCTCCCAGCCCTCCGCGAAGGACCGCATCGGCCGGTCCCGTCCTACCGACCACCACGGACACCGGCGACGCCCCCGAAGCCGCCGGTCTGCTGGCCCATCCGGGGCGACCGCTCATCCACCCGACGGATATCCCACGGGTACCACCCGTGGTCTACTTCGAGACGCCCCGGATGCGAGCGAACCGGCAGGGCCGCGTCCCGGCCGAATCGATCCAGCCCGGGACGGAGGCACCACCTGGACCCCCTGCCCCCCCGCCGCCAACCACCGGGTACCGGACCGCGATCCCACCCCGGCCGCCGATCCCGCCTCCGAACGAACGGCTGGCGGCGGACGCGCACCGTGCACCGCCTCAGACTGCTCGGGCGCGCTACGCCGACGGAGATACCACCGTCCCGGATGTCGGCGTTTCACGGCCCCCGACGGGGACGTCCGGGGCGGCGCCACAGCGTGTGCCGCTCGAAACCACGCCGCCCGCCGATCCCACCGCGCCCGCCGAGGCGCAGGTCCGGATTCTCGGACTGCCCACCGTCGAGGGTCCCGGGCGACCACCCGCCGAGCGCATCGACCTGTTGACCGAGGTCATCGTCTACCTCGCGCTGCACCGGGAAGGCGTGGACAGTCGGCTCCTCGCCGAGGAGATCTGGCCATCCGACACCACGGAGGAGATCGCCGACGCCGCGTTGACCGAAGCGCGCCAGTGGCTGGGGACCGATGCCAGCGGCTTGCCTCGGATCATGATCGGCCCGGATGGCCGGTGGTGGCTGAGTCCGGATGTGCGCTGCGACTGGGAACTCTTCGTGGCCTACACCCACCGGGCCGGTCTGCCGGGCAGCGACGCCGAGGCGGATCTGACGACAGCCCTGCGGATGGTCAGCGGTCCCCTGTGGACGGATCTGCCTGCCGGGCGGTACCGCTGGGCGACCACCGGGCCAATCGCCCGAAGCACCCGGGCGGGCGTGGTCGACGTGGCGCATCGCCTCGCCCAGCTGACGTTGGACTTCGGTGACACGATGACGGCGATGGCGGCCTGCCGCACCGGGCTACGGGCCGTGCCGACCTCCGAAGTGCTCTGGCGGGACCTGCTGCGCACGGTCGCCGCACGGGGTGATCGCCGGACTCTGCAGGCTGTGGCAACGGAGATGTACCGAACTATCGGTGTCGGCGGGGTGCGTCGCGGCGGGCGGGCCGAGGCCGAGACGGACGCACTGGTGCAGACCCTCCTGCCCGGATTCCGTCGCGGCCGGCGGTAGTGCCCGTTTCCGCTTCCGGGGCAGCCGGCAGAGGACCCGGCCTGATGGCTGGTCGCTGGTCGCCGGTGACGCTAGCCGACCTCGGGGATCTTGGGTACCCCGGAGATCTCCGAGGTACCGGGGTCCGCAGTGAACTCGGCAGCCGCAGCAGGAGAATCGGGACCGCGCAGCGCCGACGCGCAAACCGTGATCGCAACGAGCAGGACGAACACGACGACCATGGCGAACTGCAGGCCCGCCAGCTCGGCGAGCCCACCGATGAGAGCCGGCCCGCACAACCATCCGACATACCCGACCGTGCCGACCACGGCGATGGAGCTGCCCGTCGAAGATCCAAGCCGCCCCGTCGCGGAGAACACCGCGGGCAGCACGCAGGCGGTGCCGACGCCGAGCGTTCCGAATCCGACGATTCCCCCGACCGTGCCGAACGCCGAGGAACCGAGCGCAAGCATGAGCGCGAATCCCACCATCGCGGTCACGGCGAGGCCGCGGACCGTTCGGGTCGGGCCGAACCGTGCCATGGCGCGGTCCCCGAACAGGCGCACGACGAACATGCAGGAGGTGAAGGCCACAAAGCCGATACCCGCGATTCCGACGGCCGCTCCGGCCACATCGGTGAGGTAGACGGCGCTCCAGTCCGCTGCCACACCTTCGCAGAGGAAACTACCGAAGGCGATGACGCACAGTGCGACGAACGGCCGGGCACGGCTGCCGGTGCCGACGGGACCCCGGGGCATCGCTCTGTCGCTGTCCCCGTCCCAGCCATCTCGCCCGTCCCCCGGCGCGACTTCCGGTGCAGCGCCGTCGGGCAGCATCCAGGCCGTGGCGGGTAGGGCGGCAGCGAGACCCAACCCGCCGAGCACCGCGAACTGCACGCCGATCGGGACACTCAGAGCGGCCGCCGCCGAACCGATCCCGGCCCCGGACAGGGCACCCGCCGTCCACGCCGCATGGGCGGAGGTCATGATCGGCCGCTGGTAGCAGCGCTCAATCCCCACGGCCTGGGTGTTCAGGGAGATGTCGAGGCAGCTGCTGGTCGCCCCCCACAGGGCGAGCAGGGCGAACAGAGACCAGGGTCCCTCGACGAGCGGGACCAGAAGACCGGTGGCGCAGTAGGCGGGCAAACCTGCTCGCACCATGGTGATGCTGCCGTAGCGGGTGACCGCCAGACCGATCAGCCACAGTGTCAGAACCGCCCCGATCGGGGCGCCGAGCAGGGTCAGACCGAGCTGCCCGTCGCCGAGTTCGAGCCCCTCCTTGATTTGCGGTATACGCGGCGCCCAGCTCGCAAGCAGCAGAGCCAGCAGGAACAGCGAGCTCATCGTCGCCGCCCGGGCACGGAACAGTACTTGGGCATCGAAGGGCTGGCTCCGAGTCACGCGGCGCACGCCGCCCGGATCCATCAGGATGATCTCCAGCCGTCGATCTTCATGATGCGCACGCCGCGAGGAGAATTACCCTGCGCCCCGGATCGTTACGCATCATTGCTCCATGCGACAATACCCGATAAGATCGAACAACGCTCTGGCGGCATCCAATTATGCTTCGACAGATCTAATTACGATACATAAAATCTAATTAAGTTACATAAATCCAATTATGATCGACGACACCCGATGACATCCCGATGTCACTATGAGGACCGCTCGACCATGAGGACCTCTCGGCAGCGGGCGCGAACGTGCCCGCCCGATCGGGCACGATGGCGTTCCCGCGGCCGTCGCGTCGGATACTGGCGGGGTGCGTCTGGTCATGCTCTCGGACACGCACCTCCCGGTGCGGGCACGCGAACTGCCCGCCGAGGCGGAGGATCGCCGGCTCAGGGAGGTCGTACTGCGCCGCCTCCCGCCGCGGCGGACGGTCAGCGGTTGACCGTCCGCCGCGCGCCCCACC
Source organism: Frankia sp. BMG5.23 (assembly GCF_000685765.2). Taxonomy (NCBI): domain Bacteria; kingdom Bacillati; phylum Actinomycetota; class Actinomycetes; order Frankiales; family Frankiaceae; genus Frankia; species Frankia sp. BMG5.23. The sequence continues at coordinate 4,121 of NZ_JDWE01000070.1, read as the reverse complement.
GGCAACTCCTCCTGCCGGTGCCGCAGCTGCCGATTCGACGATGACCCCACATCTGTCCACACAATAAGCACATGATGAACTACGGAAAGCTACATCCCCCTCGGGGGATCGGTGCCACCCGTCGGGTGCTGTAAGCTGGCACCGCCGGCCACCACGGTGGCAGATCGCGCTCGTAGCTCAACGGACAGAGCATCTGACTACGGATCAGAAGGTTGGGGGTTCGAGTCCCTCCGAGCGCACATCAAACCCCCCCAACCGGACAGCCGGTTTGGGGATGTTCTGTATGGCGCTGGTCACGCTGGTGACGAGCGGCAGGTTGTGTTCGTCGATGCCGACCGTGCATGTGACGCGATTCACTCGTGCATCGTAGATGATCTCGAGGCCGTATGCGTCGAAAAGGTCTCTGAGTAGCTCGTCGGGCATGCGGGTGAGCTCGGCGCGGGTGACGGTTCCAAGGAGATCGAACAGGTCCGTGTCGCTGCCCGCCTGGGCTGGTGGGTGGGTGCGGAGGTGAGCCAGGTCGCGTCGCTTGGCTTCCTGATCGCTGCTGATCTGCGCTGACCGGCGGTTGATGTCCTGGAGAAGCTCAGGTTCGAGGTCGTCCGTGGTTTCGAGTGTGTTCAGAAGTCGACGTCGTCGCTGGCTGAGATCGTCAAGGGCGCGTTCCACCGCGTTGATCTTTTCCTGCCATTGCTGCCGGGCCTGTTTGTCGGCTTCGGCGATCTCGCGGTCGAAGAGGTGGCGGCGGTCCTGTCCGTAGACGCGGTCAGCGAAGAAGTCCAGGACGCCTTCGAGGAGGACGCGCTGGGGCAAGTAGAGGTCTGCTGGGTGCTGGGGCCAGCGGTGCGCGGCGTCGTGCCCATCGGAAGGGCGCACGCGGCAGCGTAGGTAGACAATATCTTTCTTGCGGGTAGTTGCTTCCATACGCCGCATGCAGATCGCGCATCGCACGAAGGACCTCAGCAGATAGAACCGCTTGTTGGATGTATGATTGTTGCCGTTGGTGGCGGAGCGAGAGCCTTGCCGGGGCTTTCCTATGTTGGATGCGGCTTGATAGATGTTCAGGCTCACGATCGGCCTGTGGGTGGGCTCGGGGGACCAGACCCAGAGCTCGGGCGGGTTCCGCTTCCCTCGTGCGGTGTTGCGGGCGCGGCGGTTCCACACCATGTACCCGGTGTACTTGGGGTTGTCGAGTATCTCATTGACCGTGGCCGCGCTCCAGGACCCGCGTGTGCGACGTCCATCGTTCGCGGCGGGCGGGGGATACAGGTCAGGATCTTCGTTCAGAAGGTTGGCGATGTCCTGCCGCGACTTCCTTCCGACGGTTCTCCACTCGAAGATCTTCTGAACGACTGGGGCGCGGACCGGATCCCATGCGAGACGGGTCTTCGTGCTGCCGGCTGCCCGTTTCGCGGGGACGGGATGCGGAATCCTCTCCGCGAGGTATCCGTAAGGCGGGGAGCCGATGTTCCACCCTTGGGTCGCGTGCTCGCAGAAGCCGTCCCATGCCTTCTCGAGCGTCTCGAGCACGTACCATTCGGATGTTGCCTGCTTGACTCTTCTGGTCAGAATCTGTGTGGCGCGCTTACGCAGGTTCTGTATGCCCTCATCGGCAGCGAGGAGCGGCACGCCGCACCGTTCAAGGTCATGTTCGATCTTCACGCCGAAATACGTACGCCGGGCGACACGGTCGATTGCCTCGCAGATGACGGCGTCAAATGCGGGGCCTCGTGCGGCGGCATCGAGTAGTTCACGGATTCCGCCGTCGCGTGGAATTGGAACGGCGAACTTCTTGTAGGCGTCGCTCCTGCCGCGCTTGGACGGGTCTATGCGCCCGGATTCGATGTCCCAGTAGTATGCGACGATGCGGGCGCCGGGGGGTAGTACGGTCTGGCAGCTTGTGGCTTGACGTGGAAGGGAAAGCGTCGGGTCCTGAAGGTCCTCGTCGGATACTCTGCCGAGGAAAGCAAGGTTCAGGGGTGACGTGCCGACTGTTCTTGGCCCGTACATGGGTGCTGCGGGGAAGGGGCGTCCGGCCACCGGCCCTACGGGCGATTCACTCATGACGCATCTTGACTCTCGCTTCCTGGTTCCTGCGGGCTGCCTTCTCGTGATTTTCTTATCCAGGCGAGGACGCGTCGATCTACCTTTGCCTGGTTCAATCTCTGGTCTTGTCGGACCTCGGGTTTTTCGATCGAGAGGTACACGGCGATGGTGTATGTGGTATCGCCCTGTTTGTATTCACCAGCGTACACTGCACGGTCGTCGCTGTGCCGTGATGTTTCAACGCCGGCTGCATCGTTATGACCGTCGGAGTTCTCATTCTTCGGTCGAGTCATCAGAATTCCGGTCGCATTGCGAGTGGCGTGCGAACGGCTGCGTCGAGTCTTCGCCGGGTGCCTCTCGTGCCCGTGTGAGTGGACGTCGCCCCAGCGGTTGCGTCCCGTCCTCGCGACTCCTCGTTCGAAGCGGCCGAGCCCTGTGCGCCGGCAGCCTTGCCTGATCTGCTCTGGGCGCGGACACCCTGCCGCCGGACCGCGTTCCCGGCCCAGCGGCAGGGTGTCAGGGGTTCCGCCAAGGGACTGTCAGGGCTTTTGCCAACAGACTGTCAGCCCACCGGACTGCGGGCTCCTGCCGCGATGCCGCCCATATGCGCTGGTCAGGGCGCACTGTCAGCCGGCTGGGCTGGGGGTGCGTAGCAGCAGGATGTCCTCGTGCGCGATCAGATGGAGGGGGTGGCCGGCGGCACGGGCGACGCGGATGTTGTGCAGGGCGAAGAAGGTGGCGCGGGGGGTAAGGGTGCCGTCGTCGCGGACGGCGGCGAGGATCGCGGCGGCGCGGGCGTGCAGGTGCAGGCCGACCTCGGCGGCGACTTCTAGGAGAGCGCCGGGCAGGTCGACGAGGGCGCCGGCGTGCCGGTAGGGGCGCACGGCCACCGCGACGATCCCGCCGGGACGCAGCAGGCTGTGGGCGGCGGTGAGCATGGCTGCGACCCCGTCGAGAAGCCCCTCGAGGTCGGTGTTGGCGAGATTCGCGGGGCTGTCGGAATAGCGGTAGTCGGTTTTGCTGACGCCGCTGCCGGGAATGGCGGTGATGGTGCCGTGGGTGGCCTGCCCGTAGGGCGGTGAGGTGAGGAGCAGGCCGATCCGCCCGTGATAGTCGCCGGGAATGATCTCGGCCAGGCGGCGGGCGTCGCCGCGGAACACCTGCCCGGTTCCGGTGGCGCCCTGGCTGGCGGCGAGGTGCAGGTTGGCGCGGGCGAGAGACACCCAGCGGGATTCCAGGTCGACCCCGAGACCGTGGCGGCCCAAATGCGCGGCTTCCACGAGGGTAGTGCCGATGCCGCACATCGGGTCGAGCACAATCTCACCCGGCCGGCTGTAAAGGGTGAGGAGATGACGGGCGAGGGCGGGCAGCATGCGGGCGGGGTGCGTCATGGAGGCGGGGGTGTACCGGCCGGCGCGTTGCATCCGGGGGTGCTGCTGGCCGGCGGGGATAAGGCTATAGGCCCGCCGCGGGAATGGCGTGTTCGGGGTCAAAGGCTGCTCCGGGAGGCGGGGCGGGTGAACACGGCGAGGTCGGTGTGGATCCGCAGCGGCGGCAGGGGGGTGGGGATGGTCGGCTCGTCGGCTGGGTCCCAGTAGGCGTCGGTCGGGGTGGTGAGAATGCCGCCGGCAAGGGGGATATGGATGGCGAGGAGATGCTGGGTATATGCGAGGCCGGCGCTGCGGGCGGCGCTGATGGTGTCGGTGAGCGGGTCCGGGCCGACGATCGAGATGTCGGGGATGAGGACGAGGAGAATTCCCCCGGGGCGTAGCAGGGCGGCGAGGTTGCGGTAGAAGACGGCGAGGTCGTCTCGGTGCGCGGCCTCGGTGGGCGGGGAGGTGAGAACAAGCGCGGCGGTGCTCGGGTAGCGGCTGGGTAGCTGTTCAGCTGAGGTCGAGGCTGAATGTGCTGTTCAGGCCGGGTGTGCGGCAGGTGGGAGCCACGCGCCGGTGGTGAACAGGCGGGNGAGGGCATCGAGGGTGTCGACGCCCCACTTGCTGGCGGTCGACAGGTAGGACTGCACAACGGCGAAGTCCGCGAGGCCTTGGAGCGTGCGCCAGCAGCCACCGGAGACC
>NZ_JDWE01000069.1:0-18220 GCF_000685765.2 Frankia sp. BMG5.23 | reverse complement strand
GCGGGCGAGGCTGTCGAACCCGGTCCAGCTGGAGTACTGGGAGAAGGCCTGGCTCGACCGGTTCCGCGCGCTCTACACAGCCCACCGGGAACTGGCCACGGCGTGGGCGCGAGCGCGCGACACCCCCGGCCCCGACGCCGACACCCGGCTGGCCGAGGCCTACACCGCCTGGGACGGCGCGATCGAGGCGATCGACACCGCCCGCCGCGAGCAGCAGGCCTCCCCAGGGCTACAGCCCGCAGCGAAGGACGCCCTCGCCACCCTCGAACGCGAGTGGGACGGGGTCGTCGCGCACCGCGACTACCCCATGGTAGATCTTGACAACAACGCCGCGGAGCGCGCCCCGCGCCGCCCGGTCGTGACCCGCAAGAACGCCTACGGCTCCCGCACCGACGACGCCGCGGCCCTCGCCGCCGCCGTCTGGACCGTCCTGGGCACCGCCGAGAAGCACGGACTGAACACGCTGACCTACCTGACCGCCTACCTCGACGCCTGCGGCCGAGCCGGCGGCAAACCCCCACAGGGAACCGACCTCGACCGGTTCCTGCCCTGGCTGGCCAGCCCCGACGACCTCGCCACGTGGAAACAGCCACCCGGCTGACCACCACCCGGCGCGGCGTGACCCACAGTCACGCCGCCCACAACCATGCCCTCACACGACTTCCGAATACTTACTCACAGGCCGTGGCGCCAGCAGGCCCACCACCGTCGACACCCCCACCCCGCCCGCAGCCCCCACCACCGCCGCCAGATCACCGTTGCTCCAGCGCTGGAACCCCGTGCCGGTGTCGCGCTGCCCCGCGTCCAGAACCTTCACGCCCGCCTTCTCTCCCCCCGGCCCCCGGGGCCCGGTTTCACAGCGGCCGATGCCGTTACGGCCGATGCCGTTACAGCCGGCGTGCGGTCAGCCCGCGAAGTGGTCACGGAAGACGGACCAGCCCGCCGGCCAGTCCGCCAGCCCGGAGTCCGCGTTGAGGTGGCCCCGCGAGCCGACGTTGACCAGTCGGGCGCCGAGCCTCCCGGCGGCCGCCACGGAATGCGCCAGCGAGCCGTACGGGTCGTTCTCGCTGGCGACAATGACGGTCGGGAAGGGCAACGGGTCGTGTCGCGGCGGGCCGAACCCGACCGCGCCGGTCGGGAACCGCGGCCCGCCCACGTCCGGCACCGCCACCAGGAAGGCCCCGGTGATGGCGTCGTCGGCATGCTCGCACGCCCATTCGGTGACCAGCGTGCAGCCGAGGCTGTGCGCGATCAGGATCTTCGGCCCGTCGATCGCCGTGAGCACGTCGTCGAGGTCCTTCACCCAGGCGTCGCGCACCGGGTTGTCCCAGGACTCGTGGTCCACCCAGACCCCGTTGCCGGCCCGCTTGTACCACATGTACTGCCAGTGCTCCGGCCCCGAGTTCCCGATGCCGGCGATGAAGACATACGTCACCGCCGGCTCGCCGCCGCCCGCTGGCTCCATGCCGTCCGCTGGCTCCATGCTCACACCTCGTAGTCGGTGCCCACGCCGTCGAAGCGCAGGCGGTCCTGGATGTGGACCCGGTTGTCGTTCTTGTCGAAACCGGTCAGCAGACCCGTCTCCATCAGCCGGATGACGATCTGGCTGCTCACATCCTGCCTTCCGGCGTCACCAAGCTGCCGGATCAGGGCCCGGTAACCGACCCGGTCCTTGAGGAGTTCCTCGAAGACGAGCCGGTGTTCTTCCTCCAACGGATATTTGATCATGTCCTGGCCCAGCTCGTTCCCGATCACCAGCTTGCGTTCCAGCCGGAAACTCAGCGGCTCGACCTTGTAGTACGGCCGCAGCAGGACCTCGTCGCCGTTCCAGCGCAGCCAGGTGATGCGGTTCAGCTGCTTGGTCAGGTGGGTGATCCAGCGGACCCGCGCGCCGTTGAGTTCGTCGTCGCTGAACTCGTCGCTGAGATCCATGCGCTTGTGCCGACCGATGGAGATCATCGTGGCGGCACGGTCCCGGAAGCCCGCGACCGACCGGGCTGTGTCGGTGTCGTCGTCGCCCGCGGCCAGCCGTTCGAACCATCGTTTGCGGTTCAGCCGGTCGTCGTCCGACTCGCTGATCCGGCGGCGCAGCCAGAACTCCGACTCCGGCTCGGTGAACGAGGCGAACGTGTAGAACGACGCCAGGAACTCGTGGTACTGCTCGTAGGTTTCCCGGTAGCTGCGCCCGTACCACTGGTGGACGGCGTCCAGTTCGTCCTCGTGCGCGATGATCCGATCGATCGCGGCGGCCGCCGAGACGGCGGACTGGGTGGCCAGGTGGACGCCCTGGGAGAACAACGGGTCGGTGAAGCAGGCGGCGTCCCCGCAGAGGAAGAACCGGTCCCCGGAGAACACCTCGGAGTCGTAGGACCAGCCGATCCCGATCTACACCACGCAGGGGGACTCACCCTAGCCGCCGATGAGGATCAGGTTCAGGAAGGTCGGGCTGGTGGGCAGCAACCGGATCCGGTATCGCTCGATCAGCGCGCAGATCTCCTCCGGCGTCCGCTGCCGCGGCACGATCGCGGTGTTGCCCGCGCGCAGCGCGCCGAGTAGCGAGTTGATGCCGCCGATGTGGTCGAACAGCAGGAACATGAGGATGTTGGCGGGCCGACCGCCGGTGCGCGCCCGTTTCCCGAGCTTGTCTTCCATGATCGCGTCTAGGTTGTGCAAGATCGCCTTCGGGGTGCCGGTGCTGCCGCTGCTGAGCAGCACCAGCCCGGCGGCACCAGCCGCGGCGAGTCGCTCGTGGGCACCGCCGGCCGGTGCCGCCGCCTGGACCGCCGGCACCGGATCGATCACGACCGTGGATCCTTCGGCCGCTGCGTCGACCCGGACGATCTGCTACTTAGAAGATCCATCTGTGGGGTAGGGCGTTGCGTCGGCCTTTGCGGGGGGTCAACGGCTCCGCGGGACGAACAGGTGCGCCGCACCCGCGTCCGTCGAACGTCTTGGCGACGGCGGTTGCCAGGATTTCAGCGCAAGGGCGGGTGCTTCGATGGCATACCAGCTTGCGAGGGCGGCGAGGGAGGTGACGGCGAGGGAGGCCGCGATGTGCACGACGACGGCACCCGTACCGATACCCGCATCGACCCCGGCTTCGAGCAGGAGCAGTTGCAGCGGCCAGGCGTAGACGTAGATGCCGTAGGACAGATCGCGGCGCGCCCCCACCCGCGACAGCCCCCGTCCGGTTCCGGCGTACAGCAGCAGGTAGGCCAGCGGGGCCAGGGCGAGGGGCCGGTAGGCGTGGGGGATGAGCAGGCCCGCGGCGAGCAGGGCGGCGGCGGCGATGAGTAGGGCCCGGCTGCGCGGGATGCGGTCGGCGTAGAGGAACATCGCCGCCCCGATGAGGAAGACGGCCGTGTACTTCAGGATGTGGGAGTCGGTGAGCCGGTTGGCGCCGAGGAGCGCCCCGCCGACGGCGAGCAGCCACCCGCCGACGGCGAGGGTGAGGACGAGCCCGCGGCGGCGGCGCAGGATCCCCACCGTGCCGAAAACGCCGACCATCAGGTAGCACAGCGCTTCGAAGAACAGGGTGTGCAGGGGGCCGTCCACGGCCTGCCCGGCGCGTAGGTCGCCGATGTTGAACTGGTTCATCTTCAGCGCCGCGTTGACGAGCAGGTAGCGGACCGCCGAGTCATGGCCGGTCCAGGGGTAGCCGGCGGTGGTGCCCCGGTTCAGGCGCCACAGCAGTGGACCGATCGCGACGGCGGTCAGCGCGAGGCAGACCCAGAAGGCGGGCACGACCCGCAGGAACCGGTGCCAGAGGAAACGGGCGGTGGATGGTGCCCGCAGGTGGCTACGGATGATCAGGAAGCCGCTGAGGAGGAAGAAGCCGTCCACGGCGAACGTGCCGAGGTCGGGGGCACCGGGCAGACGTGTCAACGGATCCGGTTCTCCCCGGACGAACAGCCATGAGTGGGACACGAGCACCGCGCCGGCCAGGATGAGACGCAGCGCGTTGAGGTTGTTGCGGTGAGGATCGAAGGCCGCGGCCAGCGTGCCGGCCCTGGGTGTGGGTACGGGTATCGGCTCCGCTGTGGGGCTTCGCTGGTGGGGGACCCGGCGGGGAGACCTGGCGAACGGTGGGTGCTGATCGGTCATGCGGTGTGGTCCCTTTCCTCCGGACGTTCCTTTCCCACCGAACATCCGTTTTCCGTGGACATCCGGCGCCGGTGACGCTGCTCGATCGCCGGCCTCGTGGGCGATCACGCACCGACACCATTCAACCCTAACGTAAGGGTAGTGTTTACTGTGTGTGTCATGAGGTATACGAAAGCAACATCCGGTGACGTGTTCCGATCGGACCACCGTTTCCCTGTGCCGCGTGGTCCTGCCGGCGGCCCCGTCCCTCCCCGGGTCAGGAGCTCGATACGTCGTTCTGTCCGAAGCCGGTCCGATGGTCAGGGCACGTGAGTGGTCAGGGCACGTGGCTGGTCACAGCAGGTGCACGTCACCCGGAATGCCGGCCGGGTGCGCATCGGCCGGTCGGGCGCGGGCGACGCTTGACGACGTCAACGTTCGTCCGAGCGTATGTCTGGCGCGGGGAACGGCGATCCGAACCGTGCCCGATCAGGCTGGTGCGGCCGGGGACCTGCGGCCGGGCATCGAGCCCCGTAGGCACCATCGCGCCGAGCACGGGCGACATGGGCGACCCACAGCACGAAGCGGCCAGCGTCCTTGACCATGACCGAGTCGGTCTACGGCCGCAGCTCGACCCATGGCCATAGCTTGGTCCATAGCACGTGCCACACTGGAGTGTATGGCTACGACATCTATGCAGCTGGACAGCGGGCTACGCGACGAACTGGCGGAGATCGCCGAGCGGGACTTCCATGGCGTGCCGCTGGGCGAGGCGGTCCGGCGCCTGGTCAAGGAACACAAGATCAGCCGCATCATGCGGCGGTACGAGGAGCTGCGCGCCGACCCCGAGGAGTGGGCCAGCTACCGGGCCGAGGCGCGGCTGACCGACGACGCGGCCGGCGACGGCCTGCCGGATGCACGTGAGGAGTATCCGGAGTACCACCGGTGAGCCGGGCGCTGAGCCTCGCGTCCTGGCAGGTGTGGCTGGTGGACTTCGGTCAGCCGATCGGGCACGAGCAGGGCGGCCCGCGCCCGGCCGTGGTGGTCGGCTCGGCGACGCACTGCCGGTTCCCGATCGACATGGCCCTCGTGGTGCCCCTGACCGCGCGGGACCGGGGCCTGGACCATCACGTGCGCATCGACTCGCCCGAGTCCGGCCTGGACCGGCCGAGCTGGGCACGCACCGAGGAGATCACGGCGGTATCCACCCAACGGTTCACCCGGTCCACACCGCTGGGCACCGCGTCGGCCACCGAAATCGCCAAGCTGGGCGAGTGGCTACGCGAGATGGTCGCCTTCTGCTGACCCGCCGCCGCGGGCACGGCTGGCGAGCCGCGCAGGTTCGCCACGTCAACCCCCGTCCCATTCAGCCCGACATCAGCGTTGCCGCCGCAGCGTCCAGAACAGCCAGTTCCCGGTGGCCGCGCACGTGGCCACGTCCCAGCCCTGGCCGCCGAGGTCGGACAGTACCGTGACCAGCTCGTCGTAGCTGCCGGGGAACATCCGCTCCTTACCCCGGGGCATGTTGACCCGGATGGACCCCTGGTCCCACAACCATTCCACCGTGGCGAACTCGTAGGTGAAGATCGTTTCCCCCGCTCCGGTCGGTTGCAGCAGAGGATAACGGCCTTGAGGGTAGCGGCTTTCCGGGCCCGAGCAGCAGACCGACCAGGCCCGCTGCCTCACTGTCGTCACCAACGCGATCATCACAGCGAAAATGCTGGCCGGGCCGGCAGTTCTGCGCCCCTGATCTGGCTGGCCGCCGCTACCAGGTAGCCGGGGTTCGATACGGGTACGCGAACGTACCCGTATCCTGTGGGGTGGGTGAAAGGAGGCTGTCCATGGCGGATGCGAATGTGCGGATTCCGGCGGAGGCGCGGGATCGGCTGGCTGAGGTGGCGGCGGCGGAGGGGCTGTCGTTGCGGGCGTATCTGGCCCGGTTGGCGAGCACGCTGCTGACGCCAGCGGAGCGGGCTGAGCGCGCCGAGCGGGCGCGGGCGGTGCTGCGGGAGTGGAGTGGTTACGACCCGACGGAGGAGGAGGCCGCGCAGGCCGACGCCGAGCTGGACCGGCGGCTGGCACGGGCGTTGGGACGGTGAGCGACGCGCTGCATGTGGTGCTGGACGAGACCGCGATGGTCTCGGCCGGCTACGGCAACGTGCTGGCCTCCCGGCTGATCCAACGCGCTCACACCGGGCCGGGGCACTTTCTGTACGCGCCGGCGTGTGCGCTGGTGGAGGCGGACCGGGCCCGGCCGGGGACCGCCGAGCACATCGCCGCGCTGCCCGCGGTGACGATCGTGGAGCTGGACCTGGCGGCCGCGCTCGCGGTGGCCCGTGATACCGGGTGGGCGCCGGCGCACGTGCGGTACGTGGCCGAGCCCGCCCCGGAGCGTCCCGAGGGCGCGGTGATCGCGACGGCGGCGCCGGACCGGTGGGCGGGTCAGCCGGTGCGCCTGTTGGATCTCCGCCCGTGAGCTGGTCCGGCCCGGATGGGGCGAGCACGACGGATGTCGCCTCGGCCGGGTCCGTGAGGGCCGCGGGAGTGGCAGTCGGTCACGATCTAGCGCCGATCGTCACGGCGCCAGGCCAGGGTGAGCTGGTGAGGAACCACGATGTGTCAGTCCCCGGTCGCACCCGACGGCATGCCGTGCGACGGTAACGAGGGGACGGGGCAGCACACCGGCCCGGCGGCTCCACCGCGGCCAACACCCGTCTTGGCGCCCGCGGGCGGGTCGTGGCCGCCGCCGTCACGGCGAGAAGACGAAAAGGGGAGCCGGGAGGGTTCGGCAGACGCTCGCTCACCTACCTCGGGTACGGGCTGCGCGACATTTCCGGCGGTAAAGCTCGCTGACGCCACCCGGCCGGGTGAGGGCGAGTTCCTGGAACGAGGCCTATATGCATGCTCATGCTGGCAGGTGGGCGCAAGCGCCACGCACTCGACCGAACCGGAGAGCGGAGGCCAGATGCGCCCGTCCCGATCAGCCCGTATACCACGCCCATTCCTTGCTGCCGTGCTTGCGGTAAGCCTGCCGCTGCTGACCGGTATATCAGGGTCGGGCTTGTCTGGGTCCGCCGCCGCGGCCACCCGGACAAAGCTAACCTGGAAACCGTGTGAGAACGGGTTGGAGTGCGCGACTCTGCCCGTTCCGTTGGACCACGCCAGGCCTGCCGCAGGCACGATCAACCTGGCGTTGATCCGTGCTCCGGCTCGCCAGCCACACCGGCGGATCGGCTCGCTGGTGATGCTGGCCGGTGGGCCGGGCCAGTCGGGAGTCGGGTTCATCCGCGACTGGCTGGGCTTCTTCGGCGCGTCGTTGCGCGACCGTTTCGACATCGTCGGGTTCGACCAGCGGGGTGTCGGTGGGAGCGCGCCGGTCCGTTGCAGCAGCGGGCAGGATAATGATCCGCCGGCCGCCACCTCCCCGTTCGCGATCGACTCCCGCGCTTCCCGCGCTGGGAGTGAGGATGACGACGTGTACCAGGAGCTGGTTGACGACAGGCGTCAGTGGGCGCAGGGCTGTGTACGGTTCAGCGGTGCTGAACTGCCGTACCTGTCGACCGAGGCCGCGGCCCGGGATCTCGATCTGCTGCGAGCCGCGCTCGGCGAGGACAAGATCACCTCTTACGGGGGATCCTACGGCACCGTGCTGGGCGCCACCTACGCCAGCATGTTCCCGACCCGGATCCGGGCGCTGGTGCTGGACGGCGTAGAAGATCCGAACGTGTGGATGAACCAACCGCAGGAGGACCTACGCCGAATGGCGCAGGGCTTCGAGACCGCGCTGGGCGCATTCCTCGCCGACTGCAAGGCCCGGCCCAACTGTGGCTTCGGCCACGGCGACCCGGCCGGCGCCTTCGACCGCCTGGTCGAACGGCTCATCGAGAAGCCGATCCCGGCCGGCGGTAAGGACACCGGCGCCGCCCGCACGCTCAACTGGGTGACCGCCATGATCGGGGTCCGGTCCGCGCTGTACTCCCATGCCATGTGGCCGCGGCTCGCGGAAGCATTGGCACTGGCCGACGACAACAACGACGGTTCCAAGCTGCTCTCCTTCGCAGCGCAGGACCCGATCGGGGCCATCCTCCCCTTGCCGTACAGCACCTCCACCAGCGCCGATGTCGCGCATACGGCCATCGCCGCGCATACGGCCATCACCTGCGCCGACAAGGTCTTCCCGACCGTGGGCGCCTACCAGCGACTTGCTGACGAACTCAACCGCGAGAGTCCCCATTTCGGCTTGCTTTCTGGTCTCGGTGCCCTTGCCTGTGTGGTCTGGCCGGTTAAGGCTGCCTCCCGCTACACCGGACCGTTCCACGCCACCGGCGCTGCGCCGATTCTCCTCGTCGGCAGCACCGGCGACCCGGCAACGCCCTACTCCGGGGCTGTGTCCCTCGCCCGTCAACTCGCCAACAGCGTGCTGTTGACATGGCGCTCCTACACGCACACCGCCTACTTCCAGGACAGTGGCTGCGTCCGCCAGGCTGTCGAGCGTTACCTGGTCGACCTGATACTCCCGAAGCGCGGTACGATCTGCCCTGACGTCCCGACAGCGGCGGGCTCTTGAGTCTCGGTCTTCTCTCGGTCTGCGCGATTCAGCGTCTTCGTGATTCAGCGTCTTCGTGATTCAGCGTCTTCGTGATTCAGGGCCTTTGCGATTCATGGCCTTTGCGATTCAGGCTCACCGTGAGGATTATCCGGAAAGGCGACGACTTCGCCGGTGCGCGGGCCGGCGTAACGGTCGCCGGCCCCGGTCGGCGCACAGCGGGGCGCGGGCGAGTGGAGCGCGGCACGCGAAGATCCTCCCGGCGAGACCGGGCGGGCCGGCCGCCGCGGGGGTGATGACCGGGTCGACGACCGGGAGGCCCGCCGGTGGGGAGGCGGTCGCCGTGCCGCCGACATGCCCCAGCCATTGACAGACGTCTATGTTTGCGGTCATCCTCGGCCCGCAAGAACATAGATGGGTGTCGATGTAAGGGGTGGGCTGGATGGCCAGGGTGCAGTTGGCGTTGAACGTCTCGGACGTGGACGCGGCGGTGGAGTTCTACACGACGCTGTTCGGGGTCGGGCCGGCGAAGCGGCGGGCGGGATATGCGAACTTCGCCGTCGACGTGCCGCCGTTGAAGCTGGTGCTGATCGAGAACCCGGACGCCCGCGGCGCGGGGGTGGCGGGGGCGTTGAACCATCTCGGGGTGGAGATCGAGACCTCGCAGGAGGTCTCGGCCGCCGCCAGCCGGCTGCGGGAGGCGGGGCTGGTGACGGCGGTGGAGGAGAACACCGCCTGCTGCTACGCGCTGCAGGACAAGGTGTGGGTGGATGATCCGGACGGTGCGCCGTGGGAGATCTACACGGTGCTCGCCGATATCGCCGAGGGCGCGGGCCCGCAGCTGCGCACCGTGGAACCGGGGGCCGGGGGTGCTCCCGGGTCGGCGTGTGGCTGTGGGCCGGTGTGCGCTCCCACGGTGCCGGCGGTGACGATCGAGCCGGCCACCGCCGGCACCGGTCACTGAGAGCGAACGGTGACAGACAACGGGGAGGGCCGGCCGCCGCTGGTGCGGCGGTTGGCCGCCGAAGCGCTGGGCGCCATGCTGCTCGCCGCGTTGGTTGTCGGGTCGGGGATCGCCGCGGCGCAGCTCAGCCCGGACCAGACAGGCCTGCAGCTGGTCGAGAACGCCGCGGCGACCGCCGCCGGCCTCTACGCGATCATTCTGATGGTTGGGCCGGTGTCCGGGGCGCATGTCAACCCGGTGGTCACGGTGGTTGACGCCGCGTTTGGGGGGCTGTCGTGGCGGGACGCCGTCGCCTACCTGCCCGCCCAGATCCTCGGCTGCGTCGCCGGGGCGGTGCTGGCGAACCTGATATTCGACCGGTCGGCGGTGTCGATCTCCACGCATCACCGGGCGTCCGGGGCGCATCTGCTCGCCGAGGTCGTCGCGACCGCCGGCCTCATCCTGCTGATCTTCGCGCTGGTGCGGTCCGGGCGGGGTGAGCGGGCACCGGCCGCGGTCGGCGCCTACATCGGCGCGGCCTACTGGTTCACCAGTTCCACCAGCTTCGCGAATCCGGCGATCAGCATCGGGCGGATGTTCTCCGACACCTTCGCCGGGATCGCCCCCGCCTCGGTGCCCGCGTTCATCGCCGCCCAGGCGGTGGGCGGCGCGGTCGGCTACGGGCTGGTGCGGCTGCTCTACCCGCCGACTCCCGCCGGCCCGGCGCAGGCCGCCGGGGTGCTGCTCACCCACCCGGACAGCGCCGTGGCACCCAACAGCGCCGCCCCTTCACGTCTTCCTGGAGGTGTCTCGTGATCGACCTGGGCAACCCGACCGGAAAGGACACCGTCGTGTCTGCGAAGCCCTCGGTGCTGTTCGTCTGCGTCCACAACGCCGGCCGTTCCCAGATGGCCGCCGGCTGGCTGACCCGTCTCGCCGCCGGGAAGATCGAGGTCCGCTCTGCCGGCTCCATACCCGCCGACCGGATCAACCCCGTCGCCGCCGCCGCGATGGCCGAGGTCGGCATCGACATCACCGCCGAAACCCCGAAAATCCTCACCGTTGACGCCGTCGAGGCCTCTGACGTCGTCATCACCATGGGCTGCGGCGACACCTGCCCCGTCTTCCCCGGCATCCGCTACGAGGACTGGGCACTCGACGACCCCGCCGGCCAGGATCTCGACGCCGTCCGACCCATCCGCGACGACATCCGCGCCCGCGTCGAAAAACTCATCGGGGAACTCCTGTCTGCCGCCTGAGCACGCCAGGCCGGGCAGGCCGGCACCCGCCCGGCCTGGCGGCTGCCGGCATCCTGGTGGGGGCTGACGACGTCCGGCGGTAGCGGTGAACCGGTGGCGGTGAACCGGTGGCGGTGAACCGGTGGCGGTGAACCGGTGGCGGTGAACCGGTGGCGGTGAACCGGTGGCAGTGAAGCCGGTATGGTGTGACGGCGGCGGCTTTCGGTCACCGCGCGGCGGTGGGGCCCGCCGGACCCGAACCGCGGCAGCGCGCCGCCAACGGTCCCTACCTGTGACAAGTCATGCCTGGCTGGCCCGGGTGTCGCGCAGGTAGGGGGCGGGCGTGGACGACACCGAGCAGACGGTCGGTGCACCGACCGACCCTGATGGCACCGACCCTGATGGTGATGGGCCTGTCCCGGTGCGGCGCCGGCAGCTTCGTCACGCGCCGGTCGCGGTCCTGCTGCTGGCGGTGATATCGGCCGGTGGGGCGGTGGGGGCATGTGCCCGGTACGGGGCGTCGCTGGTGTGGCCGACGATGCCGGGCACGTTCCCGTGGACCACCTGGGCGGTGAACACGGCCGGTTGCGCGGCGATCGGTGTGCTGATGGTGCTGATCACCGACGTGCGGACGGTGCATCCGCTGGTCCGCCCGTTCCTGGGCACCGGGGTGCTGGGCGGGTTCACCACCTTCTCCACGTATGCGCTCGACGCGCAGCGGCTGGTGGACGGCGGGCGGACCGGGCTGGCACTGGCGTACCTGGTGCTGAGCGTCCTCGCCGCGCTGGGCGCGGTGTGGGCGGCGGCGGCTGCGATGCGATGGTTCGTGGCGAGGACGCGACGGGTCGCGGGAAGGCGGGCGTGATGAGGTTGAGCGGCCGGGCGTTGCGGCTGACGGTGTTCGTCGGGGAGAGCGACGTGTGGCATCACCGGCCGCTGGCCAGCGAGATCGTGCACCGGGCGCACCGCGCCGGGCTGGCCGGGGCGAGCGTGTTCCGGGGCGTGGAGGGGTTCGGCGCATCCTCGATCGTGCACACCGCCCGGCTGCTGTCGCTGAGCGAGGACCTGCCGGTGGCGGTGGTCATCGTCGATGACGAGCAACGGGTACGGGCCTTCCTCCCGCAACTCGATGAACTCGTCACCGAGGGGCTGGTCATCCTCGACGAGGTCGAAGTGATCCGCTACGTCGGCCGGGAGGCGAGTCGGTGAACTGGCTGCTGGTGATCGCCGGGGCCGCGGCCGGTGCGCCGCTGCGCTATCTGACCGACCGGGCGGTGCAGACCCGACACGACACGGTCTTTCCCTGGGGTACGTTCACCGTCAACGTCACGGCCAGTCTGCTCCTCGGCCTGGTCGCCGGCGCCGCGGGCGCGGGCGCGCCGCCGGCGTGGGTGGCGTCGGAGCAGGTGGTGTCGCTGGTGGGGACCGGGCTGTGCGGGGCGTTGAGCACCTACTCGACGTTCTCCTACGAAACGCTGCGGCTGGCCGAGGACGGCGCCCGGCTGCTGGCCGCGGCCAACGTCGCCGGCAGTGTGCTCGCCGCGTTCGGCGCCGCCGCTCTCGGCGCGGCCCTGGCGCGGGCGGTGTGGGGATGATCCGACCGGCGCACGGCACGAGCACAGCGCCCGCCGCCGCGGTCAGGCTACGGCCGTGGCGGTTTGTCCTGGTCTTCGGCGTGGTCAGCATGCTGGCGGACGTCGTCTACGAAGGCGCCCGGTCGGTCACCGGGCCGCTGTTGGCCTCCCTCGGCGCGTCGGCGGTCGTGGTCGGTGTCGTCACCGGGGTGGGCGAGGCCGCGGCGCTGCTGCCCCGGCTGGTCTGCGGGCCGCTGGCGGAGCGCACCGGCCGGTTCTGGGCGTGGACGATCGCCGGTTACACGCTGACCGTCGCCGCCGTGCCCCTGCTCGGCGTGACCGGCGTGCTGTGGGCGGCCGGCCTGTTGGTGATCGCCGAACGGGTCGGGAAGGCGGTTCGCAGCCCGGCCAAGGATGCGCTGCTCTCCCACGCGACCGCCGCCACCGGCCGGGGCCGCGGGTTCGCCGTGCACGAGGCGATGGACCAGCTCGGCGCGCTGGCCGGGCCGCTGCTCGTCGCCGCGGTGCTCGCCTCCGGCGCCGGCTACGGCCCGGCGCTCGGCGTCCTGGCCCTGCCCGGCCTGGGTGTCCTTGCTGTTCTGCTCTGGCTGCGGGCCCGCGTGCCCGACCCGGCCGGCTACGAGCCGGACGAGCCGCCGGCCGTGCCCGTCCCCCGTACCGGCCCGGCCGCCGCGCCCCGGGCCCGACTACCCCGGGCCTTCTGGACGTATGCCGGGTTCACGGCCGCGACCACCACCGGGCTGGCGACGTTCGGCGTGTTGTCCTTCCACGCGGTCACCCGTGGCCTGCTGCCGGTGGCCGCGGTGCCTGTCGTGTACGCCGCGGCCATGGGCGTCGACGCCCTCGCCGCGCTCGCGACCGGCTGGGCCTACGACCGCCACGGCCCCGGTGTGCTCGCCGTGCTGCCGCCGCTGGCCGCCGCCGTCCCGGCGCTGGCGTTCACCAACACCCCCGCGCTGGCCGTCGCCGGGACGCTGGTGTGGGGAGCGGCCATCGGCGTGCAGGAATCCACCCTGCGGGCCACCGTCGCCGACCTCGTCCCGCCCGCCCGCCGGGCCAGCGCCTACGGCGTCTTCGCCGGCGTGGTCGGCGCGACCACCGCCGGCGGCGGCGCGTTGGCCGGCGCGCTCTACGACCTGTCCATCCCCGCCCTCATCGCCGTCACCGCCGCCGTGCAGGTCGCGGCGCTGGCGCTCCTCGCGGCCAGCCGGCGCATCCGCCCCTGAGCAGGCACAACGACGCTAACGCTAATCGTCGGGCAGGAGGACGCGAGGCCCGCCCGTCCACCTCAACAGGCCTACCCACTCCACGCCCGGGCGTCCTGTCCCGGGTTCACCTGGCCGGTGTGGATCGCGCACCTGGCCGCGGGCAGCGCGTCGCAGGACGCGCGGAGCGCGGAGTTGACGGCGGCCAACGGGGAATGCCCGCTGGTCACTTCCAGGGGCCGCAGAAGGACACGCCCTTGGCGCCGGAGCGGTACAGGCAGGCGCGGACCAGAACCCGCTTGGTGTAGGCGTACTTGACGGAGAAGTACCGGTAGCTCGATGTCGCGCCCTCCGGGGGAAAAACACGGCCGTCGGCGCTCACCTGCACCGCGACCTTGCGGTTGGCGGGAGCGTGGTAATGGTAGACCCAGCCTGAGACGGTGCCATGGTAGAAGCCCGGGTAGCCCTTTTGGGCAGACCAGGTCTTGGTAACGTCGGCGTACCCGTATCCGCGCTGGGTCCACAGCCGGTAGGAGGCGCGGGAGTCGGGAGTGGCCACGCTGCGGGCGACGTGGGCGGTAGTTGCCCGGGCCGGTGCTGCGCCGGTCAGGGCCAGCCCGGCGGCAAGTGCAGCGCTCGCTGCTGTGCTGACGAGGTGCTTGCGCGTCATCGGATTCCTCTCCCGATCGATGTTCGGGTCACGTCCGCTGGTGTGGTGTTAGAAGATCGTCCCTGCGCGATCCTCCGTGTTCAGGTTATGCGGTGAGTGGTCGTGGTATCACGGCTATCTTGTGCGTGTCGTGTGAGTCCGTCGCCGGCCGGGTCGGATTTGGCGAGGATTTCCAGCCTGATGTAGCAGTGAGAGCCTGTCAGATTTTTGCGTAGGGGCTCTTCCAGCGTTCCGCTATCTACCGGCCCGTGTTCTTCGACCGGCTGGCGGTGAAGGCACCAGTCTGCCCGGTTTCGTGATCCGGATCCGCCGATTCGGGTATTCCAGCTCGGGTAGGGTCGGATGCAAGGAGCGGGCAACCTCCTTGCCTTTGCCTTTTGCAGCCGGTGCCGGTCAGCTGCGTGCCTCGTCCTGGTCGAACCGCTCTGTGTCAGGATGGTTGACGGTGGCGGGGTGGCGGGGTGGCGGGGTGGCGGGGTGGCGGGATGCGACGGACAGACGGAGGGCCAGATGTGGAGTTCTCGATCAGCCGGGCAGGTCGCAGGCGTGGCCCGGTGAGCGGCCCGCCGCTCGTGCGGGCCCTGCGGCTTCCGGACGGCTGCCGGGTACGCGGCCGCGGTCTGCGCCGCCCGCTACCGAGGGGACCGGTGCCTGACTTCGGCCTCTACCTGGGAACCAGCCGTCTTCGCCGCCGCCACGACGGGGAGCTGGACTGGCCGCGCACGTGGATCGACTGGCCCGACTTCCTCCTGTCCCCGTGACCAGGACCAGGCCGCCCGGCACATCCGGGCGCTGCACGAGCAGGCACGGGCCGGCACGGCGGTCGAAGTCGCCTGCGGGGGCGGCGTCGGCCGCACCGGCACCGTCCTTGCCTGCCTCGCCGTTCTGGCCGGACTGGACCCACCGGACGCTGTCGCCTGGACCCGGGAACACCATCACCACCGGGCCGTCGAGACCCCCTGGCAGCGCCGTTGGGTGACCCGGTTCCCGAACCGTTGACCGGGCTGCTCGCCTGGCCTGGAAGACGCTCCAGGGTGCCGCCCGCCACTCGTACGCACCGACGGGGTGTTGTCGGGGGCGTTTCGCCCGGACGGGCACACCGCTGGCCAGCGGCGGCAACGAGCGCACCGTGCGGCTGTGGAACGTCGGATAGCCACAGGATGATTTTGTCTGAGAATTTGATGGGGCTGCGGTGGGCTGTTTGCTGGGTGCCGGGCCGTGTCTGGGATGATGGTGGGGCGTTGCCCGGTCGACGTCGGCTGTCTCTGGTGCGGACGAGCCCGTGTTTGAGTATGGCGGCGGAGGCCTGGGGCACTTGTTCCTGCTGCCGTGAGCGCGTTCCTCAGTTTCCGTGTTCAGGCTTCCCCGGGTAACGCACCTTGGAGGGTGTTTCCTGGTTGGGAAGGGAGGTAGGGGTGGAGGTTGTGTTCCCGCGCTGCGCGGGGCTCGACGTTCATCGGGACACGGTGGCCGCGGCGGTGCGGATCCAGTCCGGGCAAGAAAACCGATCGCGGTGGGGACCGCCCTTACGGGCGGCCCCCGCACAGATCCCAGCGAGCGGAACTACCGCGCTGGGCTCCTGCCTTGGGTAGTGGCGTCAAAGCTGCGCAACCACTGCCCCTGATCGGGGATGGGCTGGTGACGGCGCCGCTTCGCCTCGGTGTTGATCTCCCGGAGATTCGCCGCCATACGCCGCTTGTCCGTGACACGCCTCACCCAGAAGAAGCCCTTCTTCCCCGTCGCACACAGGTGCGTGAAGCCCAGGAAGCTGAACGTCTCGGGCTTGCCCTCCCCACGGCGCGACCGGTTCACGGCGGCGAACCACCCGAACTCGATCAACCGGGTCTTGTCAGGGTGCAACTCCAAGCCGAACTTCGCGAACCTCTCACGGAGATCAGCAAGGAACCGCCGCGCGTCGTCCTCGGCCTGAAACCCGACGATCGCGTCATCGGCAAAACGTACGACTATGACATCTCCGTGCGCATTGTGATTCCGCCACCACTGCGCCCACAGGTCGAAGACGTGGTGCAGGTACACGTTAGCGAGCAACGGCGACGCCGAAGCCCCCTGCGGTGATCCGACCGTCGTCTCCGCCCACTCGCCGTTTTCTACCACTCCCGCACGCAACCACTTCTCGATGAGGCGCAGGAGCCGTTTGTCCGCGATCCGGTACTCAAGGAACCTGACGAGCCACTGATGGTTGAGGCTCGAAAAGAACTCCTTAATATCAAGATCAAGAACCCAGTTCACCCTCTTCCGCTGGATACCGACCGCGAGCGCGTCGAGCGCCATGTGCTGGCTACGCCCGGGCCGGAACCCGTACGAGAAGTTGACGAAGTCCTCCTCGAAGACCGCGTTGAGCACCTCGACGACGGCCCGCTGGACTATCTTGTCTTCCAGCGTGGCAATGCCGAGCGGCCGCCGCCGCCCGTCCGCCTTCGCGATGTACACCCTCCGCGAGGGACTCGCCCGGTAGCGCCCCGAGTGGATCCGGTCGTGCAGGCCGACCAGGTTGCGCTGGAGGTCCTGCTCGTACTCCTCCCACGTCACCCCATCCACGCCCGGCGCGGCCTTCGGGCGAACCGCCCGGAACGCCGCCTCCAGGCGAGCCAGATCAACATGGTGGAGCAGCGCGGTGAACCGCATCTTCCTGTCCCGCCGTGCGGCTTGGCGCACACGGACCAACGGGTTTGACACGCCTGACCCGGCTCTGCGTCCGGAACGTGTTTCGCTGGCCGTGTTCCCCTTGGCCACGCCCTTTCCTCCCCCGCCTCCGCAACCACTCTCGCGGCTCTGTTCGGCTGGTTCACAGGTACTATGGGCGTGTCTGACCTCCCGCACCCGTGCATCCCAGGATTACCGCCTTGGCGTTCCCTGGACGGCCCGCCGGCCATCACACCGACGGGCGGGTACGGGATCTCCCGGTTCTCGTGCCTGAGGATTCCGTGCATGCCATGGTTCTCCGACCGCGCGGGGCCCGTCCCGAACTCGCGTCTAGCGCTCGCGACGGTGTTGCCTTCCGTGCTTTCGACCACGTCGGCGCACCCGGTCTTCTCATTTCGCGGCTCAATAGCCTGGCCTACACGTGCCCCTACCAACGCTTCAGCCGCCCCCTTGCGGAAGCAGCCACATGGCTCGGGGTCGTCGTGGATCGCTACTCCTTATCCTAAGGCCGGTTTATCCCGGCGCATCCGAAAGTCGAGGTCCGCACGTTCACCACGACCGGGGGTTCGTTAGGTCTCCTCGCGGACTGGCTGGCCCAGAACAAGGTCACGGTCGTGGGAATGGAATCAACAGGGGTTTACTGGAAACCTGTCTTCCGCCTGCTGGAAGACCAGTTCGAATGCTGGCTTCTCAACGCCGCGCATGTCCGTAACGTACCAGGCCGGAAAACGGATGTGGCCGACGCCGCGTGGCTTGCGGACCTCGTCGCGCACGGCCTGGTCCGGCCGTCGTTCGTTCCCCCGAAGCCGTTCCGGGACCTGCGCGACCTCACCCGGGCGCGGCGCACGGTCGTGGAGGAGAAGACCCGCGAGGTCCAGCGGCTGGAGAAGCTGATGCAGGACGCCGGGGTGAAACTCACCAGCGTCGCCTCCCAGCCGCTGGGAGTCTCCGGCCGGGCGATCCTGGAGAAGATGATCGCCGGGGAGCGGAACCCCGAGTATCTGGCGGAGCTGGCCCGCGGCCGGCTCCGCGGGAAGATCCCGGCGCTGAAAGTGCAGCCCGCTGGTCAACCGGGCCAGCACCTGCACATAGAGCGTGTCTCGTGTGGCCGCTCCGGTGGTCATCGGCGATCGTGGACGCGGCCAGCCTGCGGGCAAAAAAGGGGGAAGCCTGACCGGTCCGAACCCGGTCGACCGCGGCAAACCGGGCTCGAAGATCCATGTCCTGACCGACGCGGGCGGGCTGCCGCTGGTCGTGGCGGTCTCCCCGGCGAACC
>NZ_JDWE01000068.1:0-18393 GCF_000685765.2 Frankia sp. BMG5.23 | reverse complement strand
CCTGGCGGCCGCCGCCGCCCGCGCCGGCGAGCACGGCCGCCCCGGCCCGCTCACCACCGCCGCCGAACAGCTCACCCGCGCCGGCCGCACCCCCTGGCACCGGCCCGCACCGGCGACACCACTCTCCCGGGCACTACGCGCGGCCGCCCGCGACCTGAACGGCCTCGGCCGCCTCCACCACGACGACCGCGACGCCGACTGGCTGCGGCTACTCGCCGCCCTCGCTGACCTGGCCGCCGCCATCGTCGTCTGGCGCGAGGCGGCCGGCCAGCATGAGCAGGCCCGCGCCGCAGCTGCGGCTGCGGCCACCTTCGCCAGGCACTCCGCCGCACCATCGCCTGCTCGGTCAGGTCCGCTGACAGCCGGACTGGCTGGACCCGCAAGGCCTCGGCCCTCGCGAGAGCAGCAGCGCCAGGCGGCCCGCTGAACCGGAGTCAGACGGGTATGAACGACGATTCAGCCCACAGCGCTGAAGTCAATGAGTGAGTGGGGTGGCCATCCAACGGGCGTCATCACCCCCTGGTGCACGCTCTGCGCGGCCCTGGTGGCCGCGACAGCTCGCGCCGGCTGGCCGGGGCGCGTTGGAGTACCCGGGGACTGCAACCGCCCCTGTCCTCTACGCCGTCGCGGGCAGACTGCAGAGCGACACCGTCCTATAGCGAAGGAATTCTAGAACTCCACGCGGGGACGTTCCCCGAAATCTCGACTAAGGAGAATCCGGACATCCGATTCTGGGAGTCCGGAGCGATTGATGAACTCGGCGAACGAGACACCAGTCGTATCCATAAGTTCCAGTGCGCGTTGTAGGAGTACCGGAGCCTCAGGATTCCCGAGGGGACCTGGCTCCACTCTCCGCCATCCTCGGGCAGACAGGGTTTTCCAACCCTGCGCGTAGGTGTGTTCATTCATAACACCGAGTGTCTTAGCTCTGACCAGGAGCGCAGCTAGCGATACGTGCCATTTTGTCTTCAGGCGCATAAAGGCAGGCCAGTCGAGCGAGTCTGGAAGCTCGGACTTGATGTCATCGGCTGGCATAAGAAACGCGGCCGCGAACTCGTGGGCTTGGCGCTCGGTGGCCTTCTCGCCTGTCGGTCCGGTGGCGCCGTGCAAGACCAGGTGGCCTAGTTCGTGGGCGGCATCGAAGCGGGAGCGGTCCCGCAGACCTTTGTCCGAACCGAGAGCGACAACGGGCCTGTCAGGGAAGTCGACGCAGAACGCATCGACTTTTTCGATGCTGACGCGAAAACGCACGACAACAATTCCGTTTGCCTCTAGTAGTCGTACAACATTTTGAACTGGGCCACGTGCGACGCCCCAGTGATGACGGACGTGGGCCGCCGTCTGCTCGATGTCGGCGGAATCAGGTGGCCGTTCTTCGTCGAATATGACGCGTGGCAGATCGAGATCAGGCAGCGCCACGTGCTTGTCGAGCTCCAGCGTGAGTTCACGCGCGAGATGCACGTAGGCGAGCGCCTGTTGGCGATCTCGGGGCGAGGTCGATCGGAGGCTGCGGAAGAACCCGTCGGCCTGTTCGTGGGCAGGGGGACGGGTCGGCGCAGCGAAGAACGACGGCGGTACCCGCAACGCGACTGCGAGCCGGCCAAGCGTGGAAGCGGCGGGCCTGGTGTGCCCGTTCTCGAACTGGCTGACCGAGGCGGCCGTCACGGAGCCGGCGTCCCGAGCCAGCTGTACCTGGGTGAGCCCGCGGAGTTCTCGTGCCATCCGCAGCCTGGTGCGATCGAACAGAGCCGCGATGTCTCCGTGGTTCAGTTGCGGGTCGTTCACCTCGGGTGTCTCCGCGTCAGTCGACGTCGGCCGATCAGCGCACAGCTCTCGATCTTGGTGCTCCACTCGCGCCTTAGGCAGACCTCGGTTACTCGCCGGTCATATCGGCTCGGCTCCAGCATGACACGCCTGGGTGGTGTGTGCCGAACTGGACACCCGTGCCGTCGTGTACTCTACCGGTCGTAGAGAAGATGATGTTCATATCTGAGGTAACCAACCCTGCGCAGAGATCTGGAGCTGAGCCGGTGAAGGTTCAGGAGTGTGTGCTGTCGGACGAGGTGGTCGCCGCCGACTCGTCTGAGTCCGCGTTGTGGGAGGCCATCGTGGTGCCAGCGACGATCAAGGAGCGGCTCCGTAACCAGGCTCTGTTGTCGCTGCTCATGCGCCGTGACCTGCCGTTCGCGGTGACCGCGTTGCACGGGTTGTGCACGCTGTACGGCCCGCCGGGTACCGGCAAGACCACCCTTGCCCGGGGCCTGCCGGCGCGGATCGCCGGGTACATCCCGGGACGCAAGGTCCGACGGATCGAGATCAACCCGCATGGGCTCATGAGCGCCGAACACGGACAGTCGCAGCAGCGGGTCAGCGAACTGCTCGGCGAGTACGTGCCGGCGCTCGCGTCTGACGGCATGCCGACCGTGGTGATCCTCGACGAGGTCGAGTCGATGGCGGTCGCGCGATCGGCAGCGTCGCTGGCCGCGAACCCGGCTGACGTCCACCGCGCCACCGACGCGGTGCTCACTGCCCTGGATCTCAACGCCGCGATGCACGCGCACCTGTTCTTCGTCGCGACCAGCAACTTCACCGCGGCCTTGGACGAGGCGTTCCTCTCCCGCTCCGACGCCGCCATCCTCGTCCCGCTCCCCGAGCCGCAGGCGCTACGGGAGATCCTCGCCTCGACGTTGTTCACGCTCGCCCACAAGTACCCGCCTCTGGGGGAACTGGCACGCTCGGCCGTACTGGACCGTGTCGCGCAACTGGCTCAGGGCCTGGACGGCCGCCGTGCGCGGAAGGCGGTCTTCGAAGCGCTGGCTCAGCGGCTGGACACCGTGCTGGACCCCGGCAGGTTGACCGAGGACGACTTGGAGGCCGCGATCCGCGACGCCCTCGCGGGCACGGACCGACCGGAGGCGTCCCGTGCGGCGCTCTAGGGAGGTGGCGGCCTCTCCTGTCCGCAGCGCGAGCGGAACCTGGACAGTGATCACAAACCTGGTCGCGGACACCGTGGCTCAGGCTCCCGCCCTGTCTCGAGACGAGGCGTTGGAGGCGATGGCAGCCGCCGAGGCCGTCGGGCGGATGCTGATCGCGGCAGGTCACCTGAACAAGCACGCGATCATACTGGTGGCCGGAAAGGTGCACTGCGAAATCACGACGGTGTCCGGCACGGCGGCGCTGACGGCGGAGGAGAACCTCAACGCCGTTCCCGGCGCGGCAGGCGCCACCGAATTCACGATCTACCTTCCGTCTCCGACCCCGCTTCAGCAGCAGGTGAGTGCCGCAGCGGACAGGCACCCTCGGCTATCCACGGCCGTCCCGCCGTCGGAGGCGCAGTCGGAGAACGCCGGACCGCTTGTTGACCTCGAAGCTCTTCGGTGGGACGTGGCCGCACGATGACCTCCACGATCACCTACAACTACACCCGCGCCCACACCGCAACGCACCTGACCGACATCATTCTCGGCACCATCACCGACATCCTCGCTGACCTGAAAATCGACACGACCTTGTTCGGCCGTGACTGGAAGCAGAACGAGGACGCGATCAAAGCGTGGATCGAGGAGGGCTCGCTCGACACGGTCGTCCTTGAGTGTCACCAGCCGTCGGGCACAGTCGCACCGGTGATCGAGTTCCCGGTGTCCTACACCGCAGGCGGGAACGGCAATGCCGAGTTCACCGCATCCCGAGCCCGCGCCGCACGGTTCCGCGCCAAGTTCGACCGGGTGCCAACGGGCACCACCCATCGGTTGATCTGCACCTTCAACGCGCCCCACACCCCGCAGCCAGGGTGGGGCCCCGGCCAGCGTGCGAGCACCGACGGCCTGCAAAGCATCACCTTCGGCACGCTTGGCTCCGCCCCGCGCGCCTCGACTGGCATGCGGTACTACTTCAGCTGACACCGAGAGCAGGAACACGCCCCATGGGGTACGTCGACGACGCATTCGTCAAACTCAGGCACAACCTGGAGATCACCCAGACCGAGCAGAACCTGGCAAAGGCACGGCACGAGGCCATCCGCGACTTCGTCCGGACACACTGGGCCCTCGCCGACGACTTCCTCACCGGCAGCTACCGGCGTGATACCAAGACCAAGCGCCTCAAGGACATCGACATCTTTGTCGTCATCGACGCCCACGGTCCCCAGGCCGGCTTCCGAGACCAGGCACCTATCGAGGTCATCAACGCCCTGGAGACCCTTATCCGCCGGAAATGGAGCGCCGCTGCCCGCGACGGCATGGCCGTCGTCATTCCCTACGGCCCCAACGACGAGGTCATGTCGATCGACGTGGTCCCCTCGTTCAAGCGAAATGGCGGCGGCTACTACATCCCCAACCCCTCAGCAGGCGACTGGATCGCGACCAACCCCAAGCGCCACCACGAGCTGAGCATCGCCAAGAACGCCGACTGTGGCGGCAACTACGTGCCCCTTGTCAAGATGATCAAGGGCATTAACCGCGAGCTTGGCGAGCCCGTGTCGCCCTCCTTCCTACTGGAGGTCATGGCCCAGTCCCTGGTGAAACTGCCGATCGGGCGCTACCAGGACGAGATCGTGCTGTTCCTGGGCACCGCCGCCGAGCGCATCGGCGACGTGTGGCCCGACCCCGCCGGCCTGGGCGGAGACGTCAACGCCGTCATGAACACGACCGAGAAACTCGCTGCGGCGAACGCACTCGACCGGGCTCGCCGCATCGCGGAGACGGCGGTCGACCTAGAAGACGAGGGCCAGGAACGCGCCGCCTACGACCAGTGGAAGAAGCTGTTCGGTGACCGGATGACTAGGCCATGAACCTCTCGACCGATCCCGGAGGCGTCCAAGGGATACCGCCTCGGGCCATCCACGAGCGGCAATTCGACGACGACATGATGCTCATCCAGCGCGCCGCGGCGGCAAGCCACCAGCGCGGCCAACGCCTGGAAGCTGTACGTGTCAGCGCAGCCGTCGTGCTCGCGACTGCGGGTGTCCTGATTACGCTCATCGGACACGGTCGGACTGTCGTCTCGATAGTCGGGTTCTTCTGGTTCGTCGTTTCCGCCTTCTTGCTCAAGGGCCTCGCCGGGAACACCGCCCGCCAGGGCGCCCTGCTCCAGGAGATGTTCGACATCGCCCTGTTTCACCTTCCATGGCGCGCCACGGTCGCGGGCGAGCCAATCGCGGAACCCGACGTCCGCCGTCTGGCACGCAAACTCCGCCGAGGTGGTGCGAAGGACAAGCGCATCACCGCTGGCTGGTACGATCCCACGAACGACGTCCACCACCCTTACGACGTCCTCATAGCGCAGGAACAGAACCTCGCCTGGGACGCTCGCCTGCGCTACCGCTATAGTTACTTCATCGCTACCGCAGCGATTCTCTGGACCGCTGTCGGCGTGATCGTCGGCCTCGTCGCTCCGAAGGCGACATTTCTCGGCGTCCTCCTTAGCTTTTTCGCCCCATCCCTGGCGGCCTACCAAATGGCCTACGAGATCTGGTCGGGCCAACGGAATGTAGCCGGCGAACGCACCCGACTCGCGAAGATTGTCTACGCCGAACTGCGTGACGGATGCCCCGGGCCCGTTCCCGAAACCGAATGGCACCGCCTACGGAACGCGGCCCGCGATGTGCAGGACGGCGTCCTGCGTACCCGCCTGGACACCACCCGGGTACCCGAGTGGTTCTACAAGCGCTTCCGAGACGATGACGAGCGTGACTTCGGCGATACGGCAGAAGGCTATCGTGTCCGGCTAGCCGGAGACACGGCCTCTCCCGCATAGCGCGCGGATCGCCCTGCCTAACCGACTCTCCACCTTTCGCTCCTTCCGGGGTTGGAAGCGGCGGACCACGCCATGGCCCGGTTGGGAATGCCGCCAGCCGGACGGTGGGTCATGAGCCCGTTCGCGGGGGACGCCACCCATCCCGCCTACCCCGGGGCGTTCCTGCGGCCCGGCCAGCAGGCCGCAGCCGTGCCTACGGTGTTCCGGCTGGCTTTCGAGCTACCCCAGGTCACCCGCGTCGCCGTCGGCTCGACCAGCAGCGAGCACCTGCGGGCGCTCGCGGCCGCCGTCGACCTCCAGGTCGACGGCGGGCAGATCACCCGCTACCGGCAGCTGCTCGCTGCGCGGCCCTCGCTCAGGCCTGAAGCGCCTTGAGGAGCTCGTCGACGAGCACACGTGCCGGGTCGAGGAGCGGGCCGGAGTAGTCGGCCGGTGCGGTGACGATGTCCGCGCACAGGAACAGGGTCACGATCCGGCCGGTGCGGCTGCCGAGCTCGGCAGCGAACGTGTCGCGGATCCGTTCGGCCAGCGCCGGGATGGCGAGCGAGTTGACGAGCAGGTTCGCCGCGTCGAGACCGGCCGGGGCCAGGCCCCAGTCCTCCCAGTCGAGCAGCACACAGTCCGGCGCGGTCAGGTTCGCCCAGTTCAGATCGGCATGCGCCGGCACCCACCGGTCGAGCGTCGTGTCGAGCTGGTCGCCGAAGACCCGGCCGATCGTCGCGCTGACCCGCGCCTGGCTGATCGGCACGGTGTGCAGAGTCACGACCCGGGTCGTGGCCGCGGCGGCGAGCGCGGTCAGCGACCCGGCCAGCGTCGACCACCAGCCATCACCCAGCCCCGGATCGACGGTGAGGATGCCACCCGGCTTCACCGGCCGGGCCACGACGTAGCTGGTCTCGTCCGCCCGCCATAACAACCCCGCCTCGGGCTCAGCCCACGAGACGCCCTGACGCCAGACCGGCATCGCGACTCCTGGCAGCGCGGCGACGGTCTCTGCCCCGTTCCAGCCCTGCCCCGACACCTTCGACACCGGCCGCGCCTCGATACGCACCCACGTGTCGGCGTCGCTGGGCAGCCCGATCGAACGCCGCTTGCGCACCGCCGCCGCCCGGTCCAGCCGCACCCCGAGGGACCGCTCGACCCGCGCCAGGACCTCGTCATGAGAACCCGACCGCAGATCCAGCCTCGCCACCTGAGACACAGCGCACGCCCACCTCTCGCGACCAACGACAGCCTGCATCCGTGAGCGTAGGCCGCCCACCGGGAGAGATCATAAGAATGATCGTTCCCGCCGGGCATCGCCAAGGAACCCGCCCTCGACCCGCGCGACATCGTCGCCACCGCCCCCGGTCAGATCGCCGAGCCAACATCGCGCCCCGCCACTGTGCGGACCGAGCGCGCCCTGCGATCGGACCGACGCGTGCCGCCGACGTCCCGTGCCGTCGCCAGCTCCGCGCGGATCCGGTGAGTAGCTCGACCTCGATCAGCGGCGCCCATCAAAGATGATCAGGTCCAAGTGTCAGGGACTGACTGCTCCGGGGCGCGGCGGACGGTTCGGCTCTCGCTGGCGACGTATATGGGTGGAGGAATAGGACGCTTCCCGCATCCCACGACCCCGGCAGCCAGACGAGATCCGCGCCAGCGGCGGTGATCTGGGCTGGACCGAGCGCCGTATCAGGGTGCGGACCGTTCTCTCGGTCCTCCGAACCCAGAGAACGGAAGGAGGCGGAAATGGCGCATCACCGGAGCCGGCTGGCCCGCGGGATCACGGCCGATCAGGAGCGGCTGGTCAGGCTGGTGGTCTGGATCATCACGGTCATCGTGACCATGGCAACGCAGCACCACATGTAGTTCCCCGGGACGGGCAGGGTCTCTGCCGTCCCCCGCCGACTGGCGGGGGACGGCGCCCTGCCTCTCCATTCGCAGGGAGGTGCTGGGTGGGCATTTCCCGGCGCTGTCGCGTTCCCGGGCCGCGCCCAACGGGGCGTGCTCGCCGCCGCGCCGAAGGCGGCGACCAGCGCCACCGACAGCCCGCCCGACCCAACGGCCGCCGGCGCCCTGGCGCTCGCCGCCGCCCACGACCTGACCGCCGCGGCCGCCTTCACGATGACGACCCCGACGCTGGCTGGCTCACCAGGCAGGCCGCCGTGGCGCCGCGGGGGCGGTGGGGCCCTGCGGCGGCCCCCGTCGGCCGTCCAGGAGCCACGCCGCCATCTCATCTACCCGGTACCGAGTCCGTCGGTTGCTCCAGGATCCCGGTCGCTATTGACGCTCCGTCACCCCTCACAGGTCTGTGAAAGCGGCCGCCAGCGGTCGGTGCCCCTGTGCTCTGCTGGGCGAAGGCTAGGCGTGCCACTCCCATCCACGACGCGATTCGATCACTCGTACGCGGTCGTACGCACGTTCTAACGTGCTGGTAGAGGGGCATGTCCGCTCATACTCGGTCGTCGCCACCCTGCTCCGGACCGGGTTCGATTCCCGCCACCTCCACGAGCCGGCCCGTCGTGGTTGCCGACCTTTGGTCAGCCTCCCGGCGGGCCGCGATGTTTTCCGGGAGGGACCCCCGGACCCCCGTGCGACCGGCATGGATCTGGTGGGCGGCTGTTCGGTGGTGTCCGGGTGGGCCAAGGCCGGGGCCTCCTGGGGCGAGCCTCCGGGAACCCCGCGGGCGCGATCTGTTGGCGGTTCGGCCGCTGGTGCCGGGTGTGCCTCATGCCGCGGCGTTGCTCGGTGAGGGTTCCGAGGTGCTCGGTTTCGATGACGAGGTCTCCCCGGACCACGATTTCGGCCCTCGTGTGCAGTTGTTCGTCCCGCCGGGCTTTGACACCGAGCCGGTCAACGTCACGCTGGAGAGGCTGCCGGCTCGGTTCGAGGGTTTCCCGGTCATCTATCCGGACAGCGACCGACATGACGGCCGGCCGCACCACCAGGTGGAGGTGACGACCACGCGAGCGTTCTTCGTCGATCGACTCGGTGTCGACCCCGCCGACGGGATGGGTCTGGCGGACTGGCTGTTGGCGCCGACGCAGATCCTGGCGAGTCTCACGGGCGGCGTGGTTCTGCATGACCCGCTCGCTCTTCTTACCGCGCGGCGCCGGGCGCTGGCCTGGTATCCCGATGATGTCTGGCGCTATGTCCTGGCGGCCGGCTGGCTGCGGGTCAGCCAGGAGGAGCCGTTCGTCGGCCGCGCCGGCGGCCGGGACGACGATCTTGGCTCGCGCGTGCTTGCGGCCCGGGTGGCCCGTGACCTTGCCCGGATCGGGTTTCTGCTCGAATGCCGGTGGGCCCCGTACAACAAGTGGCTGATGACCGCGTTCGCGCAGCTGGCCCTCGGCGGCCAGGTCGGTCGGTACCTTCACCGTGCGCTGCGCGCGATGCGGTGGCGGGAGCGTGAGGCGGCGCTGTGTGCCGCGGCCAGTCACCTCGCCGACGTCACGAACCGGCTGGGTCTGGCTGAGCCTGTCGACCCTGCGCCGCGCCGCTTTCACACCCGGGACATCCAGATACTCGGCGCTGACCGCCTCACCCGTGCGTTGACCGATGCGATCAGCGATCCGCAGCTGCGAGCCCTCCTCACCGGTTTCGGACATCGACCTGACGGCCTACTCGGCCATCTCCCGGGCGCGTCGGGCCGCCTGGCGGCGTGGCTTATGACGGTCCACGCCGAATGAGCCGGCGGACGGACCGAA
Organism: Frankia sp. BMG5.23; assembly: GCF_000685765.2. Classification (NCBI taxonomy): domain Bacteria; kingdom Bacillati; phylum Actinomycetota; class Actinomycetes; order Frankiales; family Frankiaceae; genus Frankia; species Frankia sp. BMG5.23. The sequence goes on along the minus strand of NZ_JDWE01000068.1, from coordinate 8,950 downwards.
AGACGGGTAGCGTATCTCATCGGATACGTTTGGTGTCGTGATGGAGAGGACCGTAGCGGAGGGGGTCGCAGTGGAGGGGGCATGGCGGATTCGCTGACAGGCCGACTGATCGAATCCGCGCGGCTGGAGGCGGGCCTGTCCGGGGCTGAGCTCGCGCGGCGGGCGGGCACGTCACGGCCGACGTTGGCGGCCTATGAGCACGGGGTGAAGTCACCGACGTTGGAGACCGCGACGCGTCTGCTGGCGGCGGCGGGCTTCCGGCTCGACGCGGTGCCGGTGCCCTCGTTCGAGGTCGTGGTGGACGGGCGGGGGCGACCGTTCACCGTGCCGGATCGGCTGCCTCGGCTCCCGATACGGCAGGCGTTGGCACGGGTGCGCCTGCCTGTCCATCTGAACTGGTCCAACCCCGACCGGACCTACGACCTCGCCGACCGCCGACAGCGCCACAGGCTGTACGAGATCGTCCTGCGAGAGGGGACGGCGGATGACATCCTCGCCTACGTCGACGGGGCACTGCTCGCCGACGCCTGGCCGGAGCTCGTCCTTCCCGCCCCGATCCGGCGCGCCTGGGAACGGGCTGCCTTCAGATGATCACATCGTTGCAGCGGGCGGTTGCGCGGATCTTCTTCGGGCTGCCCGAGAGCGCGGGCTTCGCGGTCGCGGGCGGCGCCGCGCTCATCGTGCGTGATCTCGTCGACCGCGAAACCCGCGACGTCGATCTGTTCACCGCCCTCCCGCCCACGGCATCGATCCCCGACACGGCGGCGGCGTTCGAACGCGCAGCGGCTTCGCAGGGCTGGGCCGTTCGGCGGGTCCAGCTCACGGACAGCTTCGCCAGACTTGTCGTCGAGACAGATGGTGAGGTATTGATCGTGGATCTTGGCGTCGACAGCCCGCCGGACGAACCACCCACCCTCACCGAACTCGGCCCGACACTCAGCGCCCACGACCTGGCGGCCCGCAAGACCCTCGCTCTGTTCGGCCGAGCCGAGGCGCGTGATTTCACCGACGTGTACGACCTGGTGAACGTCTTCGCCAAGGAGGAGCTCGTCCACCTCGCCCAGGCCCAGGATGGCGGCTTCGACCTGCGGGTGTTCGCCGACATGATCGGAACCATCGGCCGGTTCACCGACGACGACCTGGGGCTGCCCGGCCCGGCCGCCGACCGGCTACGCCACTTCTTCTCCGCCTGGCGTCAGGAAATCACCGGCGGCTGAGTGACGACCGGTCCCCATCCGGATTCCAGCTCGACCGTGCCCATGATCGCGGTCACCAGACGGACCGCGGTGTCCGGACCCACCAGAGCCACGGAACACATGTTCGGCTCGGTGGATGATGTTGTCGATCGGAGACTCACTGGGCATCGTCCCTGGTCAGGAGCCGCTTGGCGACTGGGCGGACAGTGATTTCGGGACCCTGCACCAAGATTGAACGGTGGCGGGGTCAAACGGTCGTAGCGACGGCCCTCGCCCAGCGTGGACGTGACCTCCTCATCGAAGCCCTCGTAGTCGTGGATGGCCCATTCCTCGGCCGCCTCGCCGTGCCGCCGGGCTGGTGAGGTCGCCAGGATGCGGGCAACGGCGCCCTCCAGGTCTTCGACATCATGATCAGCGGCAATCCAGCGGCCGTGTAGCTCGCCGTTGGTGTAGTCGGCGAGGCTGGCCACGTAGACGCGGGGTCCGTCACCATGGGCGTCGTCCCCGTCAGCTTGCTCAGCCAGGGGCACGATCTCGCCGTCCCGCCAGACGCCTGGTTGCGCCGGCTGGTAGCCGCCGTCTCCGACGACCGGGCACAGCGGCCCGCCGTCCTGGTGCGTCCAGGTGGACTCGTCGAGCCCGACCGGGTGCTCGATGATCTGCTCTTCGCACTCCGGGCAGGCGTAGCCGACCCGTTCGCACCGGTCGTCCTGCTCGTGTCGTTCGAGCTGGACAAGAGCGTCTTCGTAGCGTCGGTACTCCCGGAGGACGGCCTCCCACCGCTGGTCGAGGGCTTCACCGTCCTCCGTCTCCCAGACGTACCGAAAGCCCTGCTCGTCCTGGGAGATGATCGTGCCGCCGCCGGTGCCGTGGTCGACGATCAGGCCGAACCAGCCCAGCTCCTCGGCCCGGCCGATCTCCTCGTCCGGCGGTTCGCCGAACAGTTCGTTCAGCCGGTCTGGATGCAGGAAATGATCTTTCCTGGACGTCTCGTCGGCCTCGGCCAGTTCCGGCGCGACGGCGATCCCGCCGAGCATCCGCGTGCGCTCCCGCGTGGCCTCGATGCGGTCAAGGAGAGCGGCGTGCTCGGCCCAGCCGGTCACCGGACCCTTGTCGGGCCGGGCCTGGCAGTAGGTTCGCAGCGCTTCGACCCAGGAGGCGACCTCCGGCGTGTGGGATTCGAGGTCTTCGTACAGCTCGTGGTAGACGGTGTCCTCGATGATGTTGCCGGTGCTGGCCAGGCTGTAGAGGGCGCTGGCCTGACCACCGTGGAGCTGTCCGGCGATGTAGCGCGCGGTGTGGTCGTCGATGGGCCGCTTCTCCTGGGCGGCGGCCTCGATGCCTCGGTTGATCAGGCGCTCGTCGTGCGACTGCTCGGCGGGTGGGACGTCTCCCTGGTTGATGATCCTTTCGTGTGATGGTGCGTGTTCCATGGGTGTGGTTCCTGTTTAGTTAACCTTGCTGGTGCAGCAGAAAGCCCGGCCGCCACGAGGGCAGCCGGGCTTCCGCGGCCGGGTCAGGTTGCTGTTGGTGAGGTGCCGCCTCGTCGTACGCCCCGCTCGCGCAGCAGGACCTTCACGGAGGTCGGGCCGATCGAGAACTTCTCCGCGAGCGCTTGGGCGGTCGTGCCCGCCCGGTAGAGATCGATCAGAGCCTGAATGTCAGCGGGGGAGAGTCGCTCTGTGACCTTGCGCACGGTGGGACGACGCCCGCGGCCGGTGTTGCCCGGCAAGCCGGGCTGAGGGCCTTCGTCGACCTCGTCCAGGACGGTGCAGAGGGTCCGAAGATCGCGGAGGTACCCACAAGAGGGGTTGGAGTATCTCCGGAGGAGGTCCACAAGCTGGCCCGTCGTGGTTGCCGACCTTTGGTCGGCTTCCCGGCGGGCCGCGATGTTTTCCGGGGGGCGACCCCCCGAGCCCCCCGTCCGGCCGGCGTGGAGCTGGCCCGGGGTGGTCAGGTGGTGTAGCCGGGGCGTGGGTCTCCTGGGTGAGCCTCCGGGACCTTGCGGGCGCGATCCGGTGGCAGGGCGGTGGGATCATGGCGTCATCGGCGGTGGTGGCACGGTCTGGGAACTCCATCTGTCCGCGGCGCGCTACGTCCGGAGATCACCAAAGATTGCGATGACGTAGCGGAGCCGACTACGGAGCTGCTGACCCGCTACTGGCGGCTACGCGGCTGCCTGCCGGGCGACGATGGGAACCTGACCCCGGTCACACCGGCGACTTCATCCCGTCCTGCACCTCTGTAGCGATGCCGGTGTCCGCTTCGCCGCGGGCCACCGCCGCATCCTCGCGAGGTATACACTTGAAGTATATTCCTAGCGTACAGTGCCCTCGTGAGTGTTCCTTTGACCCTGCTGGGGCTGTTGGAGCGGGAGCCGAGTCACGGCTATGACCTCAAGCGCGTCTACGACGAGTTCTTCGGCCGAGGCAAGCCACTGCCGTTCGGGCAGGTGTACGCCACGCTCGGCCGGTTGGCGCGCGACGGCAAGGTCATGGTCGGCGAGGCGGAGCCCGGCGACGGGCCCGACCGCAAGCGCTACGTCATCACCGAGGCAGGGGCGACGGAGTTCGAGAGCTGGCTGACCGAGCCGGTGGCGCCCGAACCCTCCCTGCGGACGGTGCTGTTCACCAAGGTCGTGCTGGCGCTGATGCTCGGCCGCGACGCCCAGCAGTACCTCGACGCGCAGCGCGCTGCCCACCTGCGGCGGATGCGCGAGCTGACCGAGCTACGGCGTACCGGCCCGCTCGTCGACGCGTTGCTCGCCGACTACGGACTGTTCCATCTGGAAGCCGATCTGCGCTGGATCGACCTGACCACGGCTCGGCTGGGCGCGATCGCCGAGGTGGTGCGCTCATGACCGTCCTGATCGAGGCCCGCGATCTCGCGCTCACTTTCGGTGAGACCCCTGCCCTGCGTGGCGCCAGCCTGACCGTCGATGCCGGCGAGGTGCTCGCCATCATGGGCCCGAGCGGTTCCGGCAAGTCCACCTTGCTGCACTGTCTGGCCGGCATCCTCACCCCCGACTCGGGGGAGGTGCACTTCAACGGCCGACGAATCGACACCATGAACGAGGCCCGGCGCAGCGAACTGCGCCGGCGTACCTTCGGCTTCGTCTTCCAGTTCGGTCAGCTCGTCCCCGAGCTGACCGCCGAGGAGAACGTCGCTCTGCCATTGCTGTTCGGCGGCACCAGCCGGGCAGGAGCACTCGCCCAGGCCCGGCCCTGGTTCGCCCGGCTCGGCTTGGACGGCATGCAGCGGCGCCGTTCCGGCGAACTGTCGGGAGGCCAGGCGCAGCGCATCGCGCTCGCCCGTGGCCTGGTCGCCCGGCCCCAGGTGCTCTTCGCCGACGAGCCGACCGGCGCACTCGACTCGCTCACCGGCGAACAGGTGATGGAACTGTTGGTGGGTACGGCCCGCGAGCAGGGCACGACCGTCATCCTGGTCACCCACGAGCCCCGGGTCGCCGCCTACGCCGACCGGGAGGCCGTCGTCCGGGACGGCAGGGCCAGCACATTCGCGGCCGAACGGATCGCCCCGTGATCCCTTTCGCGTTCCGCCTCGCCGTCAGTGGCGGCCGCCACGCCCTCGCCCGGCTTGTGATGATCATCGCTGCCGTCGCCATCGGCGTGGGGCTGCTGCTGTCCACGCTCGCCAGCCTGGGCGCCGTCGACCGGTCGAATGCCCGGCAACTCTGGTACAATACCGGCGCTTCCAGTCGGACCGAGACGGCCTCGGTGGACCCGCTGTGGTGGCGGGCCCACCGCGACTTCTACGACGGCAGGTCGCTCATCGAGGTGGACGTCGCAGCCACCGGGCCGACCTCACCCGTCCCGCCGGGTCTGCGCAGGCTTCCGGCTCCCGGTGAGTACTACGTCTCGCCGGCGTTTGCCACGCTGCTGCGCGAGACCCCGGCGGCCCAGCTGGGCGACCGCATCCCGGGCCGGATGGTCGGCAGGATCGGTAACGCCGCGCTTGCCTCTCCGGACTCGCTGGTGGCGGTCATCGGCCGCACCCCGGCCGAGGTCAAGGCCGCGCCCGGGGCACGAGCGGTCACCACCATCGCCGGCACGCTGCCGCCCGCCTGCGACGATGCATGTCTCGGCGAGGGCGTGCGCGGTGACGCCATGACCCTCATCCTCTCGGTGGTGGCCGCCGCGCTGATCTTCCCGGTTCTGATCTTCGTCGGGACTGCGACCCGCCTGTCCGCCGCGACGCGGGAGCAGCGTTACGCCGCGATGCGACTTGTCGGCGCCACTCCCGGGCAGATCTCGTTGATCGCAGCGGTCGAGTCCGCACTGGCAGCCGCCGCTGGCACAGCCGCCGGCTTCGGCCTCTACCTCGCGCTGCGCCCGGTACTCGCCACCGTGCCGTTCACCGGCAGCCGCTTCTTCGCCGAGGATCTGACTCTCACCGCGTCCCAGGCGCTGGGGGTCGCCCTGGGTGTCCCGGTGGCAGCGGCGATCGCGGCTCGTATCGCGCTGCGCCGGGTCATCATCTCCCCGCTGGGCGTGACCCGCCGGGTGACCCCACGTCCGCCCCGGGCCTGGCGGCCGGTCCCGTTGCTGGCCGGTCTCGGGGAACTTGCCTTCTTCGTCGATCGCCGCCCGGCGACCACCAACGGTCAGACAGCGGCCTACCTCGGCGGCTTCCTGCTGGTGATGCTGGGCCTGGTGATCGCGGGGCCGTGGCTCACCATGGCCGCCGCCCGGGTAGTCGCACGGCGTACCAGCCGTCCGGCGACTCTGATCGCGGCGCGCCGGCTCGCGGACGACCCGAAGGCTGGTTTCCGTTCGGTCAGCGGACTGGTCCTGGCCCTGTTCGTCACCACGGCGACGGTCAGTGTCATCGGAACCATCAACCACAACCGCGGGGTGCTCAGCGGTGATCCGCAGACCCGGGTCGCGGTAGTGGACGGTGCGCAGCCCGGTGACCCGCCGATGACAGGCGCCGTGCCGGACCGGCTCCTCGCGGACATCCGGGCAGTCCCGGGCTTCCGGGGCCTCGGCATCGTCCACGCCAACCCCCACAGGATCGGAATGGACCCGGCGGATCCCCGGCCATGGGCGCCCGGCCTGGTGGTCTGCACCGACCTGGTGCAAATTCCGGTCATCGGCCGCTGCCCACCCGGGGCGGCCGTCGCGGCCGTCCCGCTCTTCACGTTCCTCGACGTCCAGTCGAACAGCACCCGGCAGTGGCCCTCCGCCGCGATCTCCCGGGAGCAGGCCGCCACACTGCCCGTACAGATGCTCTACGTGACTACCGACGGGTCGACGGCGGCCATGGAGCAGAGCCGGACCCTGCTGACCAGGACCTACCCGAACTACATGGCCCGCACGGTCAACGACTGGGGCTCCCAGCAGCAACGGGAGTTGGCCAGCTGGCGCCAGCTGGCCAACGTGGTGCTGCTGACCACCCTGCCGATCGCGGGCGCCAGCCTCGCCGTCAGCATCGTCGCGGGCCTGTCCGAACGCAGGCGCCCCTTCGCGATCCTGCGGCTCACCGGGGCGCCCCTACGGCTGTTGCAGCGAGTCATCGGCCTGGAAAGCGCGCTGCCGCTGCTGGCAGGAGCCGCCCTCGCGATCGGGACAGGCTTCGCGGCGGCGGCCATGTTCCTGAAATCCCAGATGAAATGCGATCTGATCTTGCCAGGCGAGGCGTACTACACGCTCGTCGTCCTCGGTCTGGCCGCGGCGCTGGGAATCATCACCTCGACCCTGCCACTGCTTAAGTGGATCACGGGCCCGGAGGCCGCGCGTAACAGCTGATGCTTCCCGCCACGCCCCCACCGCGACGGCGCCCAACTGTGGCCTGCCCTGTCTGTCGTCCGGATTCGGTGGATGAGCGACGCCTGGACCGTTCCCGCTTCGGTGGACACCCGGATTAGCTGTCCGATCCGTCGGGAGAGCGAGCGATGGGCGCGACACGCCGCAGATTCACCGAGGAGTACAAGGAGCACGCGGTCGTTGTACTCGGCCGGGTTGTGGACACCGTCCACATCCCCCAGCAGACGCCCGACGACCACCCGGTTCACCTCCGGGAACGCCTCCCAAGACGGCACGCTCGCCGGTGCTTCCTGGCTCTGGGGGGCACGGCAGCCTCTGCGGACACCACATACCTCCTTCGCCCACCTCGGCCCGGGCCTCACACAGTCGCCGCACGACCGTGACCACCGCCAACAGGCCGTCAACCCCTACGACAGGGGTAGCGCCCCGCGTCAGGCCCGCTGCCCCATGCCGGTGCGGACCTCTTCCCACCGGCTCCGCGCGGTGCTTGGCGTGAGCGGGGGTGTGGGCAGGCCCGCGCCCTCGCGCAGGCCGGTGAGGAAGCTGCCGATCGCGGCGCGGGCGTCGTGGCGGGGCGACCAGCCGAGCTCCGTCCGGGCCCGGGTGGTGTCCATGATCGGTAGATGCAGGACGGCGTCGAAGAGCTGCGGGGAGGCGGGCACCAGATGCAGGTGCCAGGCGGTAGCCAGAGCGCCCCGGGCCAGGCCGGCCGGCATCCGGATGATTCTCGCATTGAGGATGTCGGCGAGCAGGGGTACGTCGACCACCGGGTCGGCCGCGATGTTGAAGGCGCCGCGGGCCCCGGTCAGGGCCGCCAACCGGTAGGCGTCCGCGACGTCGGAGGAGTGCACCACCTGGAAGCGTAGCCCCGGCAGATCCGGCAGCACGGGGACCGTCGCGGGGTGCGTGGGCGCCGCTGCCGGCCGTACCACCCGGCCGGGTAGCAACGGCCCGGCGAGCAGGCGCCGTTGCTGGCTGGCGGCCTCCCGCTTGAAGATGAACCCGGGCCGCAGCCGTACCACCCGGATGCCCGGATAGTCACGTTCGAAGGTGTCGAGGACCCGCTCCAGATACGCCTTCTCCCGGGTGTAGGCGGCCTCGGGCCAGCCGTGGGTCGGCCATCCCTCGTCAACGATGCCTTCCCGGGCGGCGGGCGAGTAGGCGCCGACCGACGAGGCATGCACCAGCGCGGGCACGCCGGCTCGGGCAACGGCCTCGAACACGCGGATGGATCCCAGGACGTTGGTCCGCCATGTGGTCAAGGGGTTGTGGGTGGGTTGGAACAACCAGGCCAGGTGGATCACGACGTCGGCGCCCTGGAACAGCGGGGCGAGGTCGTCCGTGACGACATCGGCCTGTGCCCACCGGGTCTTCGGCGCCGTCCATGTCGGGGTGCGGCGGGACACCCCGACCAGGGAGCCGACCTCGGCCGACCGGCCGAGGGCTGCCAGCACGCTCGTGCCGACATTCCCCGTGGCTCCCACCACGACGATCTTCAGGTTGCTCGGGGTCGGCGTCACCTGATCCACCTCATCCACCTCCTGCGGTCGGCCGGGAATCCCCCGTCGGGGGAAGCGGTCTCCCTTCGGAGGAACGGATACCCGCCGACGGGCGTCCAGATGCAGCCCTCAGCTCTCGATGAGTTGCGGTGCGCCGTCCGTCACTCCGAGGCGGCCGCGAGGGAGGCGGCCGCGAGGGAGGCTGCCGCGAGGGAGGCGGCCGGTCTTGCCGCGAGGGAGGCGGCCGGTCTTGCCGCGAGGTCGTCCATCACCGTGCCCTACCTGCCAAGATGATGTGAGACAGAGGTCATCGTCAGTCTAGGCTAGGTATGGCGGGNAGGGNGGGGNTGATCGTGGCGATGGTGCTGACGGCCGGGCGGGGCCTGGTCGATGATGGTCGGGTGGATGACGAGCCCGAGCGGCCGCGGCCTGACCCGGAGGTCGAGCCGAAGGCGAAGCGGCGGACGTT
>NZ_JDWE01000067.1:0-18527 GCF_000685765.2 Frankia sp. BMG5.23 | reverse complement strand
GTGACGTTCCGTGAGGATGCCTCGCGGGTTCGGACCGGCCCACTGCCCCGCATCATGACCACACTCCGTAACCTGATCATCGGGCTGATTCGCCTCGCTGGCCATAACCGCATCGCCCCGACCATCCGCAGAATCCGACACGACAACGCCCTGCTCCTGGCCATCCTCACTCTCGACAACCCCGCTGACCTGCATCAATGACTTTGCGGGTCACCCTGCTCAACCCCATGCGCGCGATGATTATGTCCGCCGCACCGCCCTGCCGCAGTGGCGACAGCGCCGCCAGCGTGATGACAAAAGGAAAGAAAATCATCAGGATCATCGCGGCGAGATTCATCGCCCTGTTAATCAGATCCGCCTCACGTAGTCTGGACGCCAGGTCTCCTACCGGGGACTGCCCCGCACGCCCCCGGGCTGTCCCGACGCGCGCACAGAGCGTCCTGATCGGCCGCCACGGCGCGCCGCTGCGGTGAGCGCCAGCGCCGCCGGACGGCCGCGACGCAGGATTGTTATTACTCGTACGCCAGCTCCGGGGCATGGCGTCCTCCCCACAGCACCGGGTTCATCGCCGGATCCGCCGAATGCCCTGTGTGCGGCGCTCGCCCTCCGGGGCGGGGACTCAGGCAGCCGCTTCAGTCGATGATGAGGGCGATGAAAATGATGCAGACGATTATGTTGATGAGCCAGCTGTGAGTGTTCATCCAGTCTCGGACGCGCGGTGCGGCGACTTCTGCCCGTCTATGGAACAGTAGTCGGGCAAGCAGCGGCAGTGCCGCCACCGTAACGGTCAGCCCGATGAACGGGAGTGCTGCCGCATAGGATGCGTTGTTCTGCTGCAGGTGTATTCCAACCGTCATCATAATCACGATGTCCGAGGGCATCAGCAGAATGACGAACAGTCCGACTTGGAACGCCTTCATCAGATCTGCCGCCATCAGCGTCGTCAGCCATTTCGGCGGCTCCACCGTTTCGCGCCGCACCCAGTTCTTCACGGCGGCGACTGCCAACAGGCCCACCAGTACGTACTGGATGATCTGGCCGGCCGAACCGTTACTCCTCGAACTTCCCAGGTCGACGGCGCTGTCCAGCAAGGCGGCGAGGCCCATCATGACGGCCACACCGGCCGCTGTCGCGGCCGCCACACCGGCCAGGAACCCCAGGGATACCCGCCCGGCTCGTGGCGTGGTAACGAAGATGATCGCCGACATGATCTGTGGTCCGATCATCATGGTGATTGCCAGCGGGAGAATCTGGAGACCGTCCATGGATGCTCCCCACCGCTTGACCATGCTGATTCACGCGAGACTCCTAGCCCTCTCGCGCTCGAACTCCTGGTCGTTGAGCAGTCCGCGGCGGTGCAGGTCTCCGAGCTTGGCCAGCTCGTCTGCAATAATGGTCGCGCGGGTCGCGGCGCGGATGTAGCCGCGGACCGCTTCCTCGCTCGCCGAGCCAACAGCCGGACCGGGTCCTCCCGGCCCCGCGCGCGTCGGGTGCGCCGATTACCACAGCCATTACCTACCGCCTGCTCGCCGCGTCAAACCCAGCATCACCCGAAACTCACCCTCTCGTCTCGGCCCGATGCCGCAGACGGTGGCCGGGGGCACTAGGTGAGCAGGGGCACTGACGGAAGACGGTCGGCTTGGGGTGTCCGGCCGGACTTGCGGGCCTTCGTCTTGGTACCGTCCCACTTCGCTTGAGTTGACCATGGTGTACCCACCAGTCGGCTAGGTCCAGCGTGGCGGCAGTCCGGAGCCGGTGCGCGGCTGGCCGCCCTACGACCTCTCCCACGACCCTCCCAACGTGCGATCAGCTGGACGATCGATGGTCATCGGCGGCCAAATGTCCACGCACGGCACTCACCCGTCCGGGGGATCCTGGAAGTGGCGTCAACGGCACGTGGTGTGCTGGCAGGAAGAAGGCCGGCGCGGGTTACGCGTACGGACGACGGCGCCAGTGCGCGACAGGGGGACCGCCGGATGACACATCATCGAAGTCCACGAAGCCAACCTGACGGCTACCTCAATATATCGCGGTCATCCACAAGAGCGGTGACACCGTGAAAGTGGTCTCCGTCATGAACTACAAGGGCGGAGTCGGAAAGACCACTCTGACGGCGAACATCGGCGCGGAGATCGCCCGCTGGGGAAAACGGGTTCTTCTGATCGATCTTGATCCGCAGGCGAGCCTCACCTTCTCCTTCTACCGGCCGGAGGACTGGCGGGCGCACCTCGCCGAGGGCCGGACCATCAAACAGTGGTTCGAAGCCTGGCGGATGGACGGGCCGGTGCCGGGACTCGAGGTACTCGTCACCGCCCCCACGGTGGCGAACTCCCGCATCGCGCATAACGGTGGCCGGCTCGACCTGATCGCGTCCCACCTTGCCCTCGGCGACGTCGAGATGGATCTCGCCGCGCGGTTGGGTGGGGCACAGATCCACCGGTCGACACGCCACTACTTCGACGTCTATCTGCGTCTCGCGGCCGGGCTTGCCACCCTGCCCGGGCGGCTCTACGATCTGGTGCTCATCGACTGCCCGCCGAACTTCGGCGTCATCACGAGGTCCGCCGTGGCGGCCAGCGACCAGCTGCTCATCCCGGCCCGCCCGGACGAGCTGTCCACCCTCGGAATCGATCACCTGCAGTCCCGGCTGCGCCGGTTCACCTGGGAATTCAACCAGGTCGCTGATCTGCAGGCCGACCTCCGGCCGGCCGTGAAGAAACTGGAACCGATGATTCTGGGCGTCGTCTTCACGATGGTCCAGTACTACGGTGGTCAGCCCGTCTCGGCGCTGCGGCCCTACATAGCACAGACCAGAAGCCTCGGGCTGCCCGTCTTCGATGCGATGCTTCGGGAGAGCAACAAGCACTTCGCCGGCGCGGCCCGCGCCCAGCTCCCCGCCATTCTCACCGAGCAGCTCAGCCGGGAACTCGCCTGGGAACTGCAGAGCCTGGTCGAGGAGTTCCTCAAACGCATCCGGACGGCGAACCATGGCTCCTGACAGTCGGCCCGCCAGCCACCCGGGTCGGGATGCGGCCCGTCTCGGGGCTGTTCTCCTGCGCCAGGTGTCCGATCTGCTCGACACCCTGGACGTCCGGCAGCTTGACGATCTCGTGGCGGGTCGGGCGCGGCTCGCGGTCGTCCCCACGCCCACAGCAGCGCCCACGCCCACAGCAGCGCCCACGCCCACAGCAGCGCCCACGGCCACGGCCACGGCCACGGCCACGGCAGCAGACCCGGGCGGTCGTGCCGCGGCGGACGGCTCCCGGCTCCCGGCGTCCGTGGACGTCGAGAAGCTGCACGCGACACTGGTCGCCGCCGCGAGCCGGGAGGAAGCCCGGGAGCACCTGGCTGCCCTGGGCCGGATTCCGGTCCCGCAGCTACGGGCCCTGGCGGGCGCCCTGGGTGTCGACGGTGTCGGCGGCAGGGATCCGAAAGCCACCGTGATCCGAAAGATCGTGGACGGGACCATCGGTTTCCGGCTCAGCTCCCGAGCGATGCTGGCCGGGGAATCCGAACTGTAGAGCCGCGTTCTCCGACCGTTCTCCGGCCGGTGGAGCCGTCGGCTGGCCCGCTCCCGCCGGTCATGCCGCACCGAGCAGGAGGCCGAATCCGGTCATCAACACGGCGACGGCGAGTACCAGCGAGGTCACGAGATTACGCATGGTGACTCGGCGGGGAGCGCCGTCGAGGTCCGGCTGCGCCTCGGGCTCGCGCGGTGGAATCCGCAGGGCGAGCACGATCGGGTGAAACGGCGAGACGCGGTTCGGCGGCCAGGCGACCGCCCGCAGATCGCGCCGTTTGAAGGGGGCGTGACTCGCGCATCCGGTGAGCCAGCCGTTGACCGGGGTCTCGCAGATGCCGTCGTCGGTCCGGTAGGCCCGGCAGAGCGTCGGCCAACGGAATCCCAACATCACGGTGATCACGAGCAGGGCCACCGGCAGCGCGATCCACGTGCCCCGCAGGGTGAGCCACAGCCCGGCGGCACCGAAGGCGAGATAGCAGGCGAGATGGACATGTTTGCGTTCCCGTCGGCTCCTCGTCCGTGAAGCGGCCCGGCGGGACCGGGTCGGTTGCCGGCGGCGGGCGGACGTCCGGCCCGATCCCGACGAAGATCTCCTGCGCGGCGCTGCCATGACCATCCTCCTGTCTGCCCAGGTGCACGGGTGGGATGCGCCGCGGCGTCACGACAGATGCGTGGCCGTCCGTGCATCTGCGCCGACGGTCACGCCCCGCCCCTCGGCTGGCGTCGCTCCGCGATGGTTCTAGCACAGCTTGATGCCTAATTTAGCGCTTATCCTTTGTTTGCCATCACTTGCCACCAAACGCCAATAATAGGCGTATGATGTGTCCGTATAGCAGTCATGTTTTCAGTCATGCTTCTTCGCGACAGATCTCGATCAAGGCTTTGGCGGATCCCGCCGGCCTGTCGATCAGTACGGTGAAGGCGCGGTCGAGATCGGGCAGCGGATACCGGGGATGATCAGACTGGCCGCGACGAGCCTCGGCCTGGTCCCCACCGGCCTCCTTGTCCGACGGGACACGCGCGGGCGTCCGGGCCGGCCCTGGACCTTCGGCCGCACTGACGCGCCGCCGTTGACACCTGGAGCCGCTCCAGGAAGCTCCTGCTCCTGGCCGGGTTACTCGTCCATGGCACGGAGCAGGCTCGCGGGCAGCGATCGATCCGGGCCGGCTCCCGTAGTCCATCGGGAGCCCCATCGGCCGAGTTCCATCAGGATCGGCGCGAGATCCCGGCCCGCCGACGTCAGTTCGTATTCCGAACGAGGTGGACGTGGCTGATAAAGCCTGCGTTGCAGGATGCCTCGATCGACGAGCCGGTCGAGGCGCCGAGTGAGGGTGTGATCGGAGATCTTCAGACGGGTTCGGAAGTCGTCGTAGCGCCGAGCGCCGCCGAACGCCTCTCGGATGATCAGCAGGGACCAGTGATCGCCGATCAGCCCGAGCGCGCGAGCGGCCGGGCAGTCGGACTCGTCGTGCTGGTCAAGCACCTGGCCAGTGTATCTGTTGACTTCCATTTCGGAAGCATCTAGGATCCCTTCCGAAATGGAAGTCGGTCTCGGGGGAGTGGAGGCGCGTATGTCGAGGTCCGCTCAGCCGAAGGAGTCTGCGGCATCACCACTGCTGCTGCCGGTCGTGTGCCTCGGCCAGTTCCTGGTCGTGTTCAGCCTGTCCAGCGTGAATGTCGCGCTGCCCAGCCTGGCAGCCGATCTTCAGATGAGCCGCGAGACCCAGCCCTACACGGTCACGGCCTACGGGATAGCCCTGGGCAGCCTGCTCCTGCTGGGTGGCAGGGCTGGCGATCTACTCGGCCGACGGCGACTGTTCCGGCTAGGCACGGGGGTCTTCGCGGTCGGCACCGTGGTGTGCACGCTCGCCAACGTGACCGGCGTGCTGCTCGCTGGGCGGGCCCTGGAGGGGCTCGGTGCGGCCATGCTCGCCCCGGCCGCGCTGGGGACGATCAACGCGATCTACCCGCAAGGGCCGAGCAGAAACAAGGCGCTCGGGGTGTTCGGTGCGGTGTCCAGCGCGGCGGCCGGGGTGGGCGTCTTGGCGGGCGGGGTCCTCACCGACGGGCCGGGATGGCGGTGGGCGTTCGCGATCAAAATTCCCTTCTGTCTACTCCTGCTCGCCGTGGTCGGAAGGATCATGCCGGAAACCCGTGACACCCGTTCTCACCACGGCTTCGACATCGCCGGCGCGCTCACCGCGACGGGGTCGATGTTCTCGCTGGTCGTGGCCATCACACAGGCGGAGCAGCGCGGTTTCACCAGCCCGGCGATCCTTGCTCTGTTCGGATCAGCCGCCGTTCTTCTGATCGCCTTCATCGTGATCGAGAGCCGCAGCGACGACCCGCTCATGCCGTTGGCCCTCTTCCGCCGGCGTGGTCTCAGCGTCGCCAACGGCGCGACCCTGCTCGTGTGGGCCAGCTTCGGGTCGGCTTTCCTCCTGGTGGCCCTGTATGTGCAGCAGGTACTCGGCTACAGCCCGATGAAGGCCGGGCTGACATTCGTGCCGATGGCAACCGCGGCCGCGCTCGCGGCCAACGTCGCCCAGGCGACAGCGAGTCGTTCCGCGCGCGGTCCCAAGCCCGCGCTGCTCGTCGGCCTTGTCCTCCTCACTGTCGGCGTGGCCCTCCTGTCCCGGGGCGACGCCGACACCAGGTACACGGCGGTGCTGCTGCCGGCGCTCGTGCTGTGCGGCGCCGGTCTCGCGACCTCCCTCACCGCGCTCAACGTGGCCGCCTTCAGCGGCTCCAACAGCGACGACTCCGGGGTTGAGGCAGGACTCCTGAGCACCTCCCAGGAGATCGGCGCGGCCCTCGGCGTCTCGATTCTCTCGACGGTGTCGGCCCGCGTCATCTCCGATCATCTCGCAGCTCATCCCGGAGATCCGACCGCGATGCTCAGCGGCACGGTCGATGCCTTTCAGGTGTCCTTCGTCGTCGCGGCGGGCATGGCTGCCGGCGCCTTCCTGCTTTCCCTGATCGCCCTCTCGACGCGGGTTGATATCCCCCCGGCCAGCGTGTCGGAAAACCCCCTCGCGGAACCAGCCTCGATAATGCCCTCAAGGTGACACGGTCGCCTTAGACGGGACTTCCGAAGATCGTCGCGCGGGTTCCGCCCGCCTTCTCATCGGATCGAACTCGGCCGCGGCCATGCGGCTGCTCCTGCCAGGCCTCCGCTCCCCTCGTCCCGCTCGCGGCCTCCTCCGCTGGGCCGTGCCGTTTCCTCCTCCCGCAGCACATCCGGCGTCAGTGGCGCTGGCCAGTGATTTCTTTCTGGCCAGCCCGTCAGTACCCGCGCTCCTCAATGAATCGCTCCTTGAGGAGCAGGTCCGCGACCCCGTTTCCCACCCCGTGGGACGGGGTTGTTGTCGTGTTCGGTGGGGTCAGGGGTGATCCCGGCCCGCCGGTAGTGCCCGCTGATATCTCCCTCCAGTCTGTCGCATAGGAGACAGCGGAGTCCTTGTTGCTAAATTGCTACGTATCGCCCAGAGTGGTGATGTCCAGTTGTTCAGGAAGAAAGGATTGGCTGATGGTAGTGCTTGACCAACGGCTGCTCGAGAGTTGTCGACGCTACGTCGACGACATGCCGCCGCGCTTCAACTACATGACTTCCCCCGAGCTGGCCAAAGCCCTGGAGTCCCATCCGGACGCATACTTCGTCCTTGACAACCGCACCCCCGAGGCGTATGCGGCGGGCCATATACCGGGTGCCGTGAACATGTGGTTCAAGGACGTGCTGTCCGACAGCAACCTCGCTCTTCTCCCTCGGGACAAGACAATCGTCATCGTATGCTGGGTGGGCCATACGGCCAGTCAGCTCGTCGCCCTGCTCGGTCTGCTGGGTTTCACCGTCGCAGGTCTTCAGTACGGCATGGGTGAAAGCCCGGTGCCCGATTCCCCCCGGGCCGGCTGGCGCGATCTGGGCCTGCCGCTGGAAAAGAAAATTGGCTAGCGAATCGCTCACCTGAGCTGACGCAACGCCTATCTGCCCTCACCGCAGGTCAAGACTTCCAAGAACCCGCTTTGAATCTTGTCTTGACCGCGAACGGCGCTACACCATGGGATCGAATCCCGGTACTCGGCGTGCCGACCGGTCACAGCCCTCTTTGTCAGGCTGGAATACCGGACCGGAGTACTTCTAAAACAGACTCTAAGAGGGAGTCTTAATCAGCCATGCCCAACGAAACCGCAACAGAGATCATCGATCTGCTGTTTCAGTTCCGGCGGCTCTCCGATCCGACGGAGGTCTGCTCGGCCCAGCCCTGCGAGCTCTGCTTCGACATCCATCGCCCAAAGATCGAGTACTGGATCAACCAGAACGAGCCGATCCACTTCGTGATCCTCGCTTTCCCGGCCAAGTCACCCAACAGGCAGAAGGTCCTCGGCTCGCTGCCGGATCTCGCCGAGCGCATCGCGCTCGACTTTCTGCGCTCGATGTGTGAGCACATCGGCCATTTCTATGAGCCCGGAGCCAGGATCACGGTCTGCTCGGACGGGCACGTGTTCGGGGATCTGATCAGTGTCTCCGACGAGGCCATCTCGTCCTACCGCAGCGACCTGGAGGCGCTGCTGGTCGACATCAGAGCACACAATATCGATCTCTACTCACTGGACGACGCGTTCGGCGCCGGTGACTTCACCGAGCTGCGTAGGAAACTGGAGGAAAACTATGCCGCAACGGTGGCGGAACTGCGCCAACAGATCGCCACGAGCCCAGCCACGAAGACGCAGTTCAACGGCATCCACCGTTTTGTGTTCGAGGATCTGCTGGTGCTGCGCCCGGAGACCAGCCGCACTCAACTCCGGCTCGCCAGCAAGGATCTCGCCTACCAGATCGTCCGCCGCAGCAACGCCTGGAGCCGACTCGTCGCCGAGCAGTTCCCGTCCGCCGTCCGCCTGTCGATCCACCCCCAGCCCTGCCATTCCGAGAAAATCGGCATCCATATGATCAGAACCAGGGACAACTGGCTCACTCCCTGGCATGGCGTCGCCATGGACGACGGCAACAGTGTCACGCTGATAAAGCGCAGCACCGCCGAAAAGCTGAACGCGTCGGTGGTCTGGCGCAATGGACGACCGAGTCACTTCGTCGCTCCGCATCTCATGCGGACGGATTCGAGGGTGAAGGAGACCGTCTCGTGAGTGCCGGGGCACTGGTCGACGCCAGCTCGGCGCCGCGGCGTTCGCTGCATCCGTTCGGACTGTTGATCGAATCATCCAGTGACACGGATCTGACCGCCGTGCCACCCGAGGAGTTGACCCGGTTCGTCGCGGATTCGAAGCTGCTGGTGCTACGAGGTTTCCAATCTCCTTCGACCACCGATCTCGTCGCCTACTGCCGGCGAATGGGCGAGATCCTGACCTGGGACTTCGGGGAGGTGCTGGACCTGACGGTGCACGAGGACCCACAGAACTACCTGTTCACCACGGGTCCGGTGCCCTTCCACTGGGACGGCGCGTTCGCCCGGCTCACGCCACGCTTCATCGTGTTCCGCTGCCTACGCGCTCCCGACCCGGATAGCGGCGGGGAGACGACTTTCTGCGACACCGCCCGCATTATTTCCGCCGCGCCTGCGCACCTGCGTGACACCTGGGCCGGCGTCCGGATCGACTACCAGACCGAAAAGATCAAGCACTACGGCGGGCACATCGTGCAGGACCTCGTGGTGCCCCATGCCGTGACGGGTGTGCCGACTCTTCGTTTTGCCGAGGCGCTCGACCCAGCCGAATATCTCAATCCGCTGTTCCTCGACATCCACGGCGTCTCACGGAATGATCGCGAGGACTTTCTCGACGATCTGTCGGCCCGGCTCTACGACCCGTCCGTCAGCTACGCGCACGCATGGCGTTCCGGCGATGTCGTGATCGCGGACAACCATGCGCTGCTACACGGTCGACGGTCTTACTCACTGGCCTCCTCGCGGCGACTCCAACGCATTCATGTGATCTGAGCAAAGATTCGAGGAAATGGAGAAGACATGCGGGATCATTACGACGTTATTATCGCCGGCGGCGGGCCGGCGGGCTCTACACTGGCCGCGCTGCTCGCCCGCACGTCGGACCTGAAAGTAGCGATCTTCGAGAAGGATGAGTTCCCGCGCGAGCACATCGGCGAGTCGTTCGCGCACCCGTTGATCCCGGTGCTGGCAGAGAGCGGAGCGCTCGCGAAGGTGCTGGCCAGCAACTGCTGGGTAAAGAAATTTGGCGGTATCTACAGCTGGGCGCGGCAGGGTCCGAGCCGGGCGTTCTTCGACCACGCGAACTGGGCGGTGGACAGGGTACACCGATGGGCACTGCACGTCAACCGTTCAGAGTTCGACCAGATCCTGCTGGAACACGCCCGGGACCTCGGAGTCGACGTCACCACCGGGATGGCCGTCACCGACTTCGCCGCGGCCGCCAACGGCTGTCAGGTGACGCTCGCCGACGGCACCGCCGTGTCCGGCGCGTACTTCGTCGATGCCTCCGGTCGCCAGCAGAGCCTGGTCACCAAAAAGCCTCGCGAATGGTTGTCCGGCTACCGGAACATCGCGATCTGGCAGCACTACCTGGGCGGCCTGCCGGCCCAGGGGCTCGACGGCGACTGGAACATCTTCCGGGAGAAGAACCTCTCGCCGATCGGTTGCTTCGCGTTTCCCGACGGCTGGTGCTGGTACATCCCCGTCCCCAGGATCGTGAACGGGGAGCGGGTGCTCACGCACTCGATCGGCATCGTGACGAGCCCGGAGGTGCTGAAGGAACCCGGGAAGGACTTCACGGACTCCGAGGTCTTTCTGCGCACCGTCCGCGGCGTGCCGCGGCTGGCCGACCTGGTGGCCGAGGTGACGCCGATCTCCGACCAGATGATGACGGTCACCAACTACTCCCGGGTCAATGAGCGCTTCGCCGACCTCGACCGGCACTGGATCCTGATCGGCGATGCCTCCTACTTCGTGGACCCCCTCTTCTCGTCCGGGGTCGCGTTCGCGGCCAACCAGGCGGCCTCGGCGGCGCTGCTGCTGCGCACCACGCTGCGCGCCGAACTCTCCCCGGGTCTGGTGAGAGATCTGTGGCAGGACTACGACCACGAGTGGCACGGAATGGCCGAGGTGTTCGCGCTCTCGATTGATCAGTGGTATCACATGATCGGCGCGGACAACCCGGGCAGCGCATACTGGCACCGGCGCAATTCGAGTCCGCATCTGGACATGCCCGATCGGTCCTTCGACGCGCTGCTCAACACGGCGTTCACCCCCGACCTGCTCCTGATCATGACGCGCGGCACCGGCCGAATGTCCGACCTGGCGATCGACGGTCCGTACCAGCAGGCTCGCGCGCACGTGATGCTGACGGAGCCGGAACCGGACGCCGTGCTGGTCGCCGCTCCCGGAGTCCGGATGCGGGCCGGCGTGGCGCTGGATGTCCCCGGCTTCAAAGCGGTGCTCCCACCGGCCGACCTCGAACTGGACACGCCCGCCGCGGTACGGGCCGCCGTCGCCGAGTACTGGACCGATCCGGTGGCGGCCGAGGCGAACGGCGGCCTCGGCGTGCCTTCTCCGACCGCCTCCCCAGTACCGTGCCACCGTTTCGAGTTCGATTCCGACGCACTCGTCGATTCCGGCTCAGGCGCGACGGGGTTTTCGGTGCGCGGGGTGGACAGTCACGACGGCGCACCGCAGCTGTGGGAGATACTCAGCCGCGGTCCGGTCGTCTACGGCGAGCTCGGCTCGCGGCTCGCCCCCGGTCAGCGGGTGCTGCTGCAGCGGCTGATAAAGGCCGGAATGGTCACCGTCAAGACCGCGGCGAGGCAGACCACGCCGGGGACTGAAGCCGCCGAGGTCACCCTCGCGGACTGACCGAAGCGGCGGCCGGCCAGCCGGGCGCGGGCCGGGCCGGTCGCTCACGCCGGCCCGGCCCGGGTCTCAGCCGGCGTGCGCGGGGACGACCTCGACGTCGGTAGTCGACTCCCGCCCGGCCCGGATGAGCACGACGATCACCACCGCCGCGAGCGCGATGAGGATGGCGCCCCACAGGAACGCCGTGGTGTAGCCCTCGATCTGCGCCTGGTCGAGAAGCGCCTTCCCACCCCGCCCGTGATCGGCCAGGTAGTTGGTGACGGCCGTCGCGTAGACGGTGTTGAGCAACGCGGTTCCCAGCGCCCCGCCGATCTGCTGGGTCGTGTTGACCAGCGCGCTGGCCACCCCCGCGTCGTGCGGGGCGACCCCGATCAGCGCGAGGTTCGACAGGGGCACGAACGAGAAGCCCATGCCGATGCTGATCAGCAGCTCGGAGGGCAGGATGTGCACGACGTAGCTCGAATCCGTCCCAACCCCGAGGAGCAGCGCCATCCCGACCGCCGCGAGCGTCGTGCCGGTGCCGGCCAGCACCCGGGGTCCGACGCGCGGCAGGAACTGGCTGGCAAGCCCCGCGGAGACGATGATCCCGCCGCTGAACGGCAGGAACGCGAAGCCGGTCTTCAGGGCGCTGTAGCCGAGCGTCTGCTGGAAGTAGTACGTCAGGAACAGGAACATCGCGAACAGGCCGGCCCCGGTCAGCAGCGAGGCCAGGAACGAGCCGCCGCGGTTGCGCTCCCACGGCACCCGCAGCGGCAGCAGCGGCGCGCTGGTGCGGGACTCGACGACGACGAAGGCCACGAGCAGCACAGCCGCACCAACCAGCAGCCCGATGGTGCGGGCGTCGCCCCAGCCATCCTCGGCGGCCACGGTGAAGCCGTAGACCAGGGCCACCAGGCCCGCGGTCACCGTCACCGCGCCGGGCAGGTCGTAGCGGGCCTCGCCCTCCGCCCGGCTCTCGCGCACCACCGGCAGCGCGAGTACCGCGGTGATGATCGCGATCGGCACGTTCACCAGCAGGCACCACCGCCAGGAGGCGTACTCGGTGAGCAGGCCGCCGACGATGAGACCGATCGCGGCGCCACCGCCGGAGATCGCTCCGTACACGCCGAACGCCTTGGCCCGCTCGTGGCTTTCGGTGAAGGCGACGGTGATCAGCGACAGCGCGGCCGGCGCGAGCAGGGCCGCGAACGCGCCCTGCAGCGCCCGCGCTGCGAACAGCAGCCCGGCGTTCGGGGCCAGGCCGCCCAGCGCCGAGGCCAGCGCGAAACCGAGGAGTCCCCAGCTGAAGGCCCGCTTGCGCCCCAGGTAGTCGGCGACGCGCCCGCCGAGCAGCAGCAGACCGCCGAAGGCCACGGTGTACGCGGTGATGATCCACTGCCGGTTCGCGGTGGAGATGTCGAGATCGGCCTGCGCGTGCGGGATCGCGATGTTCATGATCGCGGCGTCGAGGACGACCATGAGCTGCGCGACAGCGATGATCCAGAGCGCGAGCCAGCGCCGTGGATCGGGCGAGCCGTCAGCCGCGTCCACCGGACGGTCCTCCGCCTGGTGGTCGAGGGTTGTGGTCACAGGGAAGCTCCTAGCCGGTCGGACCTGAAACGGGGACGAACGAACGCCACGAGTTCGGGCGAGGCGACCCGGTGCGGTGGGGATGGTGCCGATGGGGATGGTGCCGATGGGGATGGTGCCGATGGGGATGGTGCCGATGGACGGCGCCCCCGGGACCGGGCGGTCCGTGGCGGCGTCGGTGACGCGGCAGTGGCAGGGACAGGGACAGGGACAGTGGCAGTGGCAGTGGCAGTGGCAGTGGCAGGGACATCGAACAGGAGTTCGAGCAGAGAATAGCTCAGGCGTTCGAGTTGACCCCGGACGGGGGTGTTTCGGGCCGGAGTGTCGTTCCGGGCCGGCCAGCCAGCAACGGCATGAGCACGTCGTCCACCATATGATCGACGAACGCATCGTCGAGCGGCTCGCCGGTGACGAGCAGGCGACAGAAAATCATCGCCATGACGATCTCCATAATCACGTCGAAATCGGCCGACACAGAGATCTCCCCCCGTTGCGAGGCCCGAGCGAACATGCAACGGCCGATCTTCGCTTTGTTCTGCAGGATGTTGGCCTGCACGACCGCGGCCAGCCGCGGGGACTCGCTCGCGGCCCGGAGCACGCCGATGAGCAGCGCACCGTCGGGACCGGTAATCGTGTCGATCATGAGGTGCACCTCGGCGGCCAGGTCGTCCCGCAGGCACCCGGTGTCAGCCGGAACGCGGTCGCCGGGACCATGCCGGCGCAGGGCCTCCACGACCATCTCGTCCTTGCACGACCATCGGCGGTAGATCGTCGCCTTGCTGGCTCGGGCCCGGGCCGCGACGGCGACCATGCTCATCCGCTCATACCCGACCTCGACGAGCAGTTCCAGCGCGGCGTCCAGGATCGCCCGTTCCCGGGCGTCGTCCCGGGGCCGGCCACGCCCGGCGCCACTCGGCGGGGAAATCGGTTTTCGCCCTTCCGTCTCGGACGCTTCTCCGGAGTCGACGCGCATGGCCGCGACGCCGAGGAGAAGGCGTAATGAACATTACCTGGACCAGAGAAACAGTACCGTACTGTACTGAAAATACCAGCTCCCCACACCGTGTGGTGCTGGTCACATCCACTACCCGTCACCAACACCCGTACCCGCACCCGCACCGCGTCGGCCCCGGCCCCGGCCGCAGGCTCCGGCCGCAGGCTCCGGCCGCAGGCTCCGGCCGNCCGGCCGCAGGCTCCGGCCGCAGGCTCCGGCCGCAGGCTCCGGCCGTGATCCGGGTGTCCCGAACGGACAACGCCCGGGGCCGTCCGTCTGGAATGTCAGTGAACGCCAAGATCAAGGGATTCATCATGCGATCGGACGTTCGGAACGGTCAGAGCGGCAGGGCATGATGACTGGCGGAGGCGAGAGTTCCGTCCCCGCTGACCCCTGCCCGGCCGATCCCCGTCCCGCCGATCCCCGTCCCGCGGACGGCCCTCCGGAAGGGAGATTGTCATCATCCGCTCCGCCCAGCACCGATTCCTCGCCGCTGCCGCCACCGGCGGCATGCTCGCACTCGGCCTGGGCCTGGCGGCGTGCTCCCGGCACGGCTCCACCCCTCGCCCCTCGTCGCCGACAGCGTCGGGCCCGGGTGGCCCGAACAGCACACTCGCGCAGGCCGGCACGCCCGAGGAGTCCGACGGCCTGTGGGTCCTGCGCGACGTGCCCTACGCGCCGGTCTCGCCGGCACAGCGGCTGGATCTCTACCGCCCCTCCCCGCCGGCCCCGACGGCGGGTGCCGAGGGGGCCCGGGTGGTCCCCGGGACGGTCCTGCCGGTGGTGCTCACGATCCACGGTGGCGCGTTCATGCTCGGCGACAAGCGGGACGACCTGCCGGTGGTCCGGGCACTCGTCCACGCCGGATACGCCGTCGCCAGCCTGAACTACCGGCTGTCCGGGGAGGCGAAGTTCCCGGCCGCGGTCCAGGACGTGAAGGCGTCCGTCCGCTGGCTGCGGGCCCACGCGGGCACCTATGGCCTGGACCCCTCCCGCATCGCCGCGACCGGCGCGTCGGCCGGGGCCTACCTCGCGGTGATGCTGGGCACGACGAGCGGCGTGGCGATGTTCGACGACCCGGATCTCGGCAACCCCGGGGTGTCCAGCGACGTCCAGGCCGTTGTCGACTTCTACGGCCCGGTGAACTTCGCCTCGATGGACGCCCAGCTGCGCACGAACGAGCGGTGCACCGTGGCCGACGCCCAGCACGACCGGCCCCACTCGCCGGAGTCGCGCTTCCTCGGCCGCACCGTGACAGCCGTGCCCCAGCTGGTACGGGTGGCGAGCCCCCTGAACTACCTGAGCCGCGGGCCGCTGCCGCCGTTCCTGATCGAGCACGGGGACGCGGACTGCACGGTCCCCCACCAGCAGTCGCTGGAACTCGCCCACGCGCTGCGCACCGCCGGAGCGCCGGCAGTGGACGTGACGATCGTGCCGGGCGCCGGCCACGGCGGTGCCTTCCCGACCCGGGAACGGATGGGCGTCGTTCTGGCGTTTCTGCACCGCACCATCGGCCGCTGACGGCCGGCACACCACCCGGCGCTCCATCGAGCAACCACCTCTGCGACCTCAGGCCGCGGGCCATCCGGCAGGGTCATGACCCGGCCGCAGGCCCCACCGGCTCACCCCGCGCGTCACGTCGCGGGGGTCACCTTCAGGCGGAACCATGGCGGTGGCGGGGGACACCACGGCGAAAGGGTGATGGCGATGTCGGACACCACGGCACAGCCGGACAGCGCGGCACAGCCGAACAGCGCGGCACAGCCGAACAGCGCGGCACAGCCGAACAGCGCGGGGTACGCGCGCCCCGCCGGGCCGGCGGACGCCCGCAACCCCGCCGGGCAGGCCGTCGAGGTGGCGGACGCGGAGTCCGCCGCCGGTGGGATCGTCGTCGGGGTCGACGGTTCACCCGCGTCCGTCGCCGCGATCCGGTGGGCCTGTGACGAGGCCGCCCGGCGCCTGGTCCCGGTGATCGCGGTACTGGTATGGGACGTCATGGGCGAACCGCGGCCGGTCTTCGAGACCGCGGCGAACGCCGACCGCGAGGGTCTGGCGCACGCCGCCACGCGGGTTCTGGACACCGCGCTGACCGCCGCCCGGGTCAGCGATCCGACAGTGCGGATCATCCGGCGGGTCGAGGAGGGCAGTCCCGTCCCGGAGCTGCTGCGGGCCGCGGTCGGCGCGCGGATGATCGTCGTCGGCGAGCGCGGTCACGGGGCCCTGCACCGGCTGGTGAGCGGCTCGGTGAGCCAGGGTGTGGTGCACTATGCCTCCCTGCCGGTCGTCGTGGTACGGCCGGTCGCCCCGGCCGCCGGCGTCGACGACCGGCCGGTGGTCGTCGGCGTGGACGGCTCGGCCCTCTCGCTCACGGCACTACGGTGGGCCGTCGAGGCGGCGATGCTCCGCAAGAGCGCCCTGCACGTCGTGCATGCCTGGCACCTGGACATCCCGATCTACCCGGGGAGCTACGCCGATATCGGATCGGTGCTGGCGGAGCAGGCCCAGCAGACCCTCGACCAGGCCGTCTCCACGATCGTCACCGAGCACGCCGGCGGGCTACCCATCCCCGTTATGAAGGAGACCGTCGCCGATGGCCCCGCCCATGCGCTGCTGCGGGCCTCGGCTGACGCGCAGCTGCTCGTGGTCGGCAGCCGCGGGCACGGCGGCTTCGCCGAACTGCTTCTCGGTTCGGTGAGCCACCAGTGCGTCCTGCACGCGCACTGCCCGGTGGCCGTGGTCAGGTAGCGGCGCGGCCCGTGGTCGGGGAACCGGCACGGTTCGTCCGGCGAGATCGATCAGCCGACGCCAGCCGGCGTTGGGATGCGGGGGCGCAGCGTGCTCAGCAGGCCGAGGACCCGGTCGGCCAGGTCCTGCTCTCCCCCGCCGGCCGATCCAGCTGATCCGGCGGTGTCCCACGAGCCGAGCAGGAAGGACGGAGTCAGGCGGACGTAGAGCTGGATCGCGGTAACCCCGGGCTGCACATATGCGGCGATCTGGTCGCGGCACTGCTCGGGCGTGCCGTGGATGAACAGGGCGTCAATGACCTCATCGGGTAGTGCCCGGGCGGCACCACGCTGGTCCCCGGCGGTCCAGCGCTCGTGGGACTCGGCGAGCCGTTCGCCGTTGCCGAGCCATTCGTGGAAGGCATGGTAGGGGGTCTGGTTGAGGATCCAGGTGAGGAACGGCCGGCTGTCGCGGCGGGCGACGTCCGGATCGGCGTTCGGGCTCACGAAGACCTTCACCACCAGCTCCTTGCCCGCTGGCTGCGGTCCGACGACGGCGCGGACCTTGATCAGATCTTCGGGGGACAACAGATTGGTGACGGCACCATCCCCCTCGGTGAAGCCGAGCTTGAGCATGCCGGGCCGCAGCGCTCCCAGGATGACCTTCGGCGTCTCGATCGGAGGATTCGGTATGGCGAAGCCGCGGATCGCGAACGTGTCGAAGGCGCCGGAGACCACCTCGCCGCGCAGCGCCCGGGTGAGGAAACGAAGCGTGTCCCGGGTCCGGCGGAAGGGCTCGTCGAACGGGATGCCGTTGAGGTCGGTCACGTGGGCGGGCACCGACGAACCGATGCCAAGGACAAGCCCGCCGAACGTCAGATCGGCCAGGGTCGCCGCGGTCTGGGCGAGCACCGCCGGGCCGCGGGTGTGGACGGGCACGATCGCGCTCGCCAGGCGCACCCGGGGATCCCAGGCGGCGGCGACCGCGAGCGGGGTGAACGCGTCGATGCCGCCGCCTTCGGCCGTCCACACGTCGCTGTAGCCAGCGTCAGCGAGTCCCGTGACGATGCGTCGATGGTCCCGCAGCGGGATGCCGGGCAGAGGAAGGGTGACACCGAAGCGCGGAGTGGTCACGGGAGTACCTCACGGGTGGTCGACGGTGTTCGGTCAGATGGTCGTCGCGGAGACGGAGGACGAAGGACGAAGGACGGAGACGGAGGACGAAGGACGGAGACGGAAGGGCGGGAGTTCCCGCGCCCGTAAGCTCAGGCCGGGGGGCGCCGGCCCCAGGCCGCGATGATGCTGGGCCCGAGGTCGAGGAAGTCGGGATCGGCGAGCAGGGCCAGGGCCGAGTCGAGATCGGCGCGGGTGAGCAGGCCGCTGGCGACAAGGTAGTCGGCGGACTGGCTGAACGTCGCACGCCACAGGCGCCCGATCTCGTTGGAGCCGCCAACCGGGTAGTACGTGGCGTGCAGACCGGCGTCGACCAGGCCCGCTCGGGTCAGCGGCGCCGGCAGCGTTCGCCCCCACCACAGGTCCGACCCGATCGACGACGCCATTGCCTGGCCGATCGCCTCGAAGGCGTGCCGGAATTCGTCGTGCGGTGACGAGTCAACCGGGGACAGCACGAGATCCTCAGTGACCAGCCAGCCGCCCGGGGCCAGCCAGGAGACTAGCCGCCGCAGCACCTCCTCACGTTCGGGGATGTGCATGAGGACGGTGCGGGCATGGATGAGGTCGAAGGAGCCCGGCTCGAAGTCGTGGGTGCGCACGTCCGCTTGGACGATCCGCAGGTTCGACCGGCCGGTGTCGTCGAGGAAACTCGTGCTCACGTCGACCGCGGTCACCTCCCCGCCGGGGAACCGGTCGGCCAGCCAGTAGGC